>NZ_JADJSO010000004.1:0-28603 GCF_016711665.1 Candidatus Villigracilis saccharophilus | reverse complement strand
CTTTTCTTCTTCTATGAGATCGCAGTGTTCCCGATGTACCTGCTCATCGCCATTTGGGGCTGGGTCAAGACTCGTGAATACGCGGCCATGAAGTTGACACTCTACCTGTTCATCGGTTCAGTGGTTGCCCCCTTGTCGGCGCGCTCGTCATGTACTGGACACAGTATCAAAACACAGGCGTACTTTCCTTTGACATGATCCAGATGGAAAGCGCGGGCTTCTCCGCTTCCTTCCAATTTATCTGGTTCCTGCCCGTCTTCCTCGGCTTTGCAGTCTTGGGCGGTATCTGGCCCTTCCACAACTGGTCACCTGATGGCCACGTTGCCGCGCCGACAGCAGTCTCCATGTTCCACGCGGGCGTGTTGATGAAACTCGGCGCATTCGCTGCCTTACGCGTGGGCGTCATGCTCCTGCCTGAAGGCGCGAAACAATGGGCATGGTTGATCATGATCTTCGCGGGTGTCGCGGTTGTGTACGGCGCGTTCATCGCCTTCGTCCAAACTGATATGAAGTACATGATCGGTTTCTCGTCTGTTTCCCATATGGGGCTTGTAGTCCTGGGCGTTTCAACACTCAACCATGACGGCCTTGTTGGCGCGGGCGTGCAGATGTTCTCGCACGGCGTCATGACGGCTCTATTCTTTGCTGTCACCGGTATGATCTACGACCGCTCGCATCTCGTCAGATACCGGCTTGGCGCGGCAAAAGCCCTGCCATTCGCTGGCGTTGGCTTTATCATCGGCGGTCTCGTTTCCATGGGTATGCCTGGCTTCTCCGGTTTCGTTGCCGAGTTCCCGATCTTTATGGGCGTGTGGGGCAGGCAGTGGCTTGTGGCAGTTATCGCAAGCATTTCCATCATTATTACCGCGGCGTATATCATGATCGCCATTCGCCGCGTGTTCTTCGGTCCAATGCCTGAGAAACTCGAAGGCCACATTTCACCCATTACTGCGCTGGATAAGGTCGCCATCTTTACCCTTTGTTCCTGCATGGTCCTGATCGGCATTTTTCCTGCCATTATGGTCCCCATGGTCGAAACAGGCGTTGAGAATATCCTGCGTCTCTTGGGAGGTGCATAAATGTTTACTCAGGTGATGTTCGCTTCCATCCTCCCGGAAATTCTGATCCTCATCCTTGCGGTGCTCCTGCTCTGCGTTGAACCGTTTTGGAAGGAAGACCAGCGCCGTAATGCGGGCTGGTTGACTGCGGGCGGATTATTCCTCGCCATTATCGTCAGCCTGCTCTTCGGTCAGCCTGGCGAGCCGACCGCCGTCTTCGGCAATATGATCCGCTTTGACTGGCTGGGATTCTTCTTTAAGATCCTGTTCATGTTCTCCGCTGCTGTGACCGCTCTTCTTTTGATGGATCACGAGAAGGCTGGGCATCGCGGGGAGGCTTATATCATGCTTTTAGCCTCGCTTCTCGGTATGAACCTGATGGCTGTTTCTGCGGACCTGATCATGCTCTACCTCGCGATCGAAACCGCTTCCATTCCGCTATACATTCTCGCAGGTTTCTTGCTTGCTGATGACCGCTCCACTGAGGCAGGTTTTAAGTATTTGCTGTTCGGTACGCTGGCATCCACCATTATGCTGTACGGCTTCAGCTTGATCTTTGGCTTTGCTGGTACAACGAACCTGTATCAACTCGCTGAGATGTTCACCAGTGGTGATATTTCTGCGCTCCTCGCATTTAGCGTTTTCGCTCTTGTTCTAGTTGGGATCGGCTTCAAGCTTGCCATTGTTCCCTTCCAATTCTGGGCGCCTGATGTCTACCAAGGTTCACCAACTCCTGTTGCAGGTTTCCTGTCGACGGCTTCCAAAGCTGCTGGCTTTGCGGTAATAGTACGCTTCTTCTTTGTCGCTTTCCCTGATTTTGCACCCTCGTGGACCGTGATCCTCGCGGCGCTATCAGCCATCACGATGACTGTCGGCAACCTGCTTGCACTTTCGCAGACCAATATCAAACGCCTGCTTGCGTATTCATCCATTGCGCACGCGGGGTATGCATTGATCGGTGTGGTTGCGTTTTTACCGCAGAGTGATCTTTCGAACACTGAACAATTGGGACCCGCAAGTGTAGTCTTCTATCTCGCGGCGTATATCGTCACCAATCTATTGGCCTTCGGTGTAGTCATGGCTTTTAGTCGCGTGACTGGTCTCGAAGACATCAAAGACTATGCGGGCATGAGTCGCCGCAACCCCTGGCTGGGATTGATGATGCTAGCCGCTTTCCTCTCTCTTGCAGGTATGCCTCCATTCGGCGGCTTCGTGGCGAAAGTCTTTGTCTTTGCCGCGGGTGTGCAGGCAGGCTACACGTGGTTGATCATCGTCGGTATTCTCAACTCTATCCTCGGTGTGTACTACTATCTCAATACGATGAAGTTCGTTTATCTATATCGTATGCCGAATGAAGATGAAGAGAATCACCCGATCCCGTTAACCCGCCCATATGCCATCGCATTGGCTATTCTGGCCATCGGCGTAATTTTGGTAGGTACTGTTTTCGCTCCGTGGTTTAGCTGGTCTGATGCCGCGGCCTTGAATTTGTTCTAGTTGAAAATCACCTCACAGGTCAGGAATGATGCAAAATGGATTTCCGTTTGACATCATCTTGACCTGTCAGTTATAATCGTGCGGCATGGCACAATCCGAGCAAAACCGTCGCAATAGTATGATAAGCACTCTGCTGATCGTGGTGATCGGGCAGGTGGGCTGTTTGACCTTGGCGGTCATTCTGGCTTCTGTGTTTGGCGGATTGTGGCTTGATAATACGTTTGGAACGAAACCAGTATTCACTCTGGTGTTGTTGTTTGCTGGTATTCCTCTTTCGGTGTTCCTGATGCTGTATGTCTCGCGAAGATCGCTGGCGCGGCTGAAGGAAAAATATGAAACCGAAGGGAAAGAAAAAACAGATTAGGAGGCGGACTTTGGAACAAGAGAAACGAAGGCCCTGGCGCCGATGGGTCGTGCTGGTGCTGATGATCGCGGGTTTTATTCTGGGCGGTATTTTTGTGCCCGTTCAACCCGAGATCACAGTGGCTGCCGAAAAACTGATTTTGGAGCCAATTTCTGAGAACTTTCTCGGATTTGCTGGCCCATTCTATTTGGTGAATACGCTACCCACGTTGGCAGTGACCCTGGTCCTGCTGATTGTTATTGCGTTCTTCACCAACCGTTCATTGAAGAATAGTCAAAACACCGACCTCGTGCCGCGCGGCATTGGGAATGTGATGGAAGCCATTCTCGAGATGCTCTACAACCTGACTGAAGGTTCTGCTGGCAAATATGCCAAAATGATCTTCCCCTGGTTTGCGACCATCATGATCTATGTGTTGTTTGCCAACCTGCTCAAGTTGATCCCTGGCTTTGAGTCCATTGGTGTTTTGCATCCTCATGGCGGTGAACATGCTGCAAGCGAACTTCATGGCTGGCATCTTTATAACCCCGAACTAAGCAAGGAATACGTCCTCGCCCCGTTCTTCCGCGGTATTTCAGTGGATTTGAACTTCACAGTGTCGCTGGCTTTGATCTCGGTGGTGATGATCCAGGTGATCGGTTTCCGCGCACAGGGACTTGGCTATTTGAGTAAGTTCTTTAATACACGCCGCATGTTCAAAGTGCCGTTCTTTGGCGCGATGGATTTTCTGGTCGGTCTGCTTGAGTTGATCTCTGAAGTCTCGAAGATCCTTTCGTTTGCCTTCCGTCTTTTCGGTAACATGTTCGCGGGGATCGTGTTGGTGGCGATTGTGGCTGGTTTGTTGGGAAAGATCTCGATCCTGCCGGCCATGATCATGATGTTCGAATTGTTCGTGGGTGTCATTCAGGCGTTCGTTTTCGGTATGTTGACCATGGTCTTTATGGCGCAAGCTACACAGGGTCACGGCGGCGAAGAACACGCCGAGCATTAAAATCATTTCGACTGTTTTGTCGGATATTTTCATCAAAATTTTATAATATCAGGATAAACCTAAGGAGGTTTGCAACATGGAAGGAAATATTTTAGATGCAATGCGCTATGTCGGCGCGGGTTTGGCTATGATCGGCGCCGCTGGCGCTGGTATCGGTATCGGTTTGAGTGTGCAGGGTGCCCTCACCGGCATGGCCCGCAACCCCGACACCTATGGTAACTTGTTGACCAACATGATCTTGGGAATCGCGTTCTCTGAAGCTATCGCTATTTACTGCTTGGTTATCGCGTTCCTCATGCTCTTCAAAGTCGTGTAGTTCATAGGAGCATAGAAACATGGAAGCTCTTGGTATTAATTTTGGTCTGCTCATTGTACAGATCATTGCGTTTATCATCGTGTTCCTCACTTTGAATTCATGGGTCTATAAACCCATGCTGGACATGATGGAATCCCGCAAAACGAAGATCGCTCAGGGACTGGAAGATGCCCGTGTCGCGGCGGAAGCCCGTGCCGATGCTCAAAAGGACGCGGACAAGATTCGCGCTGAAGCCCAGGCAGAAGCTGGAAAGATCGTTCGCGAAGCCACCGAGCGCGCCGCTTCCGCTGGCAAGGATGTCAAAGCCGCTGCTGAAGCCGAAGCCGCCAAAGCCCGCGAAGCTGCGATGGGTGAGGCTGAACTCGAACGCAATCGCATTCTTGGCGATCTGCGCGGACAGGTTGCCGCTCTGGCCATTGCCGCCGCGAACAAGCTCGTCGGTGAGGCATTGGATGAAAAGAAGCAGCACGCCCTCATTGATGAGTTCTTCTCGGTGTAAAATCGGGCAAAGTTGTCGTGGTTGAAGGCGACCTCAAAGGTGAAACCGCTGAAGTTACCAGCGCGCTCCCGCTCAGCAGCAAAGAGCAGGATGCCGTGAAGAAGAGTGTCTCTGTCAACAACATTTCCTACAAAGTGGACCCGTCCATTTTGGGCGGCCTCGTCATCAAAGTGGGTGACAAGGTTCTCGATGGCTCTGTTGCCGGCAAACTCGAAGGTCTGCGCCAGACTTTGAAGTAAGATTATTCTTAATGAAAAGGGTTTTGGTAAAATTACCAAAACCCTTTTTTGTTTTAAGCCACACTGAACGGAGATAAACCGAAATAAATGCTTCTAAAAAATTTGTTTGTTGATTTTCCATATTCCGAACCAATGAATATTCCAGCAGCTGAGGTCACAGGAATTGCCATCGACAGCCGCGCGGTGAAACCTGGCTGCCTTTTTGTTGCCATGCAGGGCGGATCTGTTGATGGGCATGACTACATTTCCACGGCGATCGCGAACGGTGCCGCGGTGGTGGTGGGGAGCAGGGAATTGAGCGGACTCAGCGTTCCATACATTCAGCTTGAAAACCCGCGTCAAGCGTTGACCTGGCTGGCTGCCGCCTTTTACAATTGGCCTGCCCGTAGACTGACCGTGATCGGCGTCACCGGCACGGATGGCAAGACCACAACGAGCAACATCATTTATAAGATTCTTATCGCTGCCGGCATTAAAGCTGGCATGATCTCAACGGTCAACGCGGTTATTGGCGACGAGGTGCTGGATACAGGTTTTCATGTCACCACGCCGGATGCGCACGATGTGCAACGCTATCTTGCCAGAATGATTGACTCTGGCTTGACGCATGTTGTGCTCGAGACCACATCGCACGGCTGGGCGCAGCACCGCGTGGATGCGTGCGAGTTCGACATAGGTGTGGTCACGAACATCACGCATGAACATTTTGATGAACACGGCAGTTATGAAAATTATCGTGCCGCGAAAGCGCGCCTGTTCAGTAGTTTGGAGCTAACAAAGGAAAAGCCTCAGGGGAATCCGCGTTTGGGTGTCATTAACCGTGATGACCGTTCCTTTGAATTCCTTAATGAATTTATCAAAACACGAAAAGTAAGTTATGGAATCGGAAGCAATGCTGACATTTGCGCGCAGGATGTGCAACACAGCCCGTCAGGAATTGCATTCAACGCTGCCTTACGTGATGATTTACACGTGGGGATTAAGAGTAGTCTGGTCGGGGCGTACAATGTCTCCAATTGCCTTGCCGCCCTGGCCGTCGCGATCTATGGTCTTGGCATTGATCCTGAGGTCGCTGCGCATGGGATCGCTTCTCTGGACGGCATTCCCGGCCGGATGGAGAGTATTGACCTGGGTCAGAGCTTCACCGCCATCGTGGATTTTGCGCATACTCCCAACGCGTTGAAAGTCACATTGGAAGCCGGCAGAAAAATGACCAGGGGCAGAGTCATCTCCATTTTTGGCTCCGCAGGCTTGAGGGATAAAGAGAAGCGCCGCATGATGGCAGAGACATCCATCGAGTTGGCGGATATTTCCATCCTGACCGCTGAAGATCCGCGCACGGAATCGCTTGAAGGCATTCTCGAAGAAATGGCGGCAGGCGCCAGCTCGAAAGGCGGCCGCGAAGGGGAAACGTTTTGGCGAATTGCGGACCGCGGTGAAGCCATCCGTTTTGCGCTCAGGCTCGCCCGCGATGGAGATATAGTTCTCGCATGCGGGAAAGGTCATGAGCAATCCATGTGCTTTGGAAAGACCGAATATTTATGGGATGACCGCACAGCCATGCGCGCCGCGCTCTCTGAATTTTTGAGAATTGATGGGCCGCAAATGCCCTATCTCCCTTCGCAGAATATGAATGAAAAAGATTGGTTGAAGAGTTAATCGGTCACAAGTCTCCTGACTTCTGACTGCAACGAGGCATCATGACAATCCATTATATACATCGCGAACAGATCATTCCTGCGCCAGTGGAAATCTTATGGAAATATTTCTCTGAGCCTGAAAATTTAAATTTACTGACTCCGCCTGATATGAATTTTGAAATCATCAAGGGCGGAGACGTCAACATGTATGAGGGACAGACCATCGAATATAGGGTTGAATTCATTCGCGGGGTCCGTTCCTTGTGGCTGACCGAGATCGCGCATGTGCGCGAGAATGAATATTTTGTGGATGAACAGCGCGTGGGTCCATATCGTTTTTGGTATCACGAACATTCTTTTGAGCCGCTGCAGAACGGCGTCAAGATGACTGACCATGTGACCTATGCCGCCCCGTTTGGGTTTCTTGGCGATGTTGTCCATGCGTTATGGATTCAGCAGCGATTAAAGACCATCTTCGATTTTCGATATCAAAAAATTATTGAAACATTTGGGAGCGCAAAATGACATCACCTTGGATATCTCCCGTAACTTTGCAGGGGAAATATGTCCGCCTGGAGCCGCTTAGCGAAGCGCATATCCCCGGCCTGACTGAGATCGGTAAAGGGCAGGATTTTTGGGATTTCATGTTGTATGGCCGCATGGAAACGGAAAATAATATGCGGAATTGGGTGCTCGATATCATGAACCGCGGCGCAAAAGGTACAGACCTGCCCTTTGTTGTTATTCATCTTGCTTCTGGAAAAGTAGCCGGCGCGACGCGCTATTTGAACATCATGCCCAAGGACCGCGGGCTGGAAATTGGCGGCACCTGGTATGGGTTGGAATACCAGCGTACCCCGCTGAATACGGAATGTAAATATTTATTACTTGCCCACGCCTTTGAAAAATTGGGATGTATCCGCGTTCAATTGAAAACAGATCTGATAAATCTGCGCTCACAGAAAGCGATCGAACGCATCGGGGCGCATCGGGAGGGGATTCTGCGCAATCACATGATCCTCCCTTCAGGCAGGGTTCGCGATTCCGTTTTTTACAGTATTTTGGATTCAGAATGGCCAGAGGTGAAAAAACGTTTGGAAGAAATGTTGGCGCGCTAAATTTTTTTTGGCAAGATCGTATATTTGATATTTTTTACGAAAATGGCTCAGTTGTCACGAATATAATTGAGAGAGGCTAATCCTTGTCATGATTTCTTCCGAGAGCCAAATAAGCTCCAAACCCAGTGAGCGCCAGCAGAAGAGCTACGATCAAAAAGAAACCATTTCCGTGTTCAGCCAATGGAATCCCGCCTACATTCATTCCAAACAAACCTGCGACCATATTGATTGGCAGTGCCAGAACGGTCACGACCGTCAAAACGAAAAGTGTGCGATTGGTCTGTTCATTGACAAGGGCGGCGACTTCTTCCTGAAGGATTTTTACCCGCTCAACCAGCGCCGCCGAGTCACTTACCGCAAGGGAAAATTCCTCGGCGGCCTGTTGTAATTCATTAAGGTCCGCTTCCGATATCCAATCGGGTGGACGATTGAGAAGCCGAAAAAACGCGGCGGGTTCGGGCGCGAGAAGCCGTTGAAGTCGAACCAGCACCCGTCTCAGAGAACCCAATTCGCTGCGGCTGATAGAAACACGGTTTGCCAATTGACGGTCTTCAATCTTATCCACTCGGTGGGTGGACTGTCGAATAATGTCGACCAGAACATTTGCCTGGTCCTGTAAAAGGTGTGCCAAAAGTTCAACTGGCGAACGGAAAACGTGGTTTGCCCGTACTGCTGCGCGAAGCTGGTCAATGGAACGCAGGGGCCGTAAGCGTGCGCTTACCAGCAGACGCGGCTCAATACATAAACTGGTGGTGGATACTTCCGAGGGGTCAAATTTGAAATTAAAAAGCACATCATTAATGACTGCCACCAGTGAATCTGAGTCCTGTTCCAGGCGGGTGGAGCCTATATTGCTTTGCAGAGAATCATGGAAGGCATCTGGCAGGGTCAGGTTTCGACGCAGCCAAGATTCGGATGCGGAATTGGAAAGTGAAAAATGCAGCCAGAGGAATTCGCCTTCTGTGATGGAGTTTTGCGCGGCTAAGAATTCTACCGCTGACTCTGAAGAAATTTGTTGTGCGGGTTGCCCAGGCGCGAAACGATACCCCCAGACCAGGCCATCCTGGTCTGAACCATAATTAGATTCAATCTTTTGCATTAATGTTTGATGTTCCATGTAATCATTATTTCACTGTGTATTATCTCATAAATTAAAATATGATCTTGTTTGCAGATGTTCCCATTCCATTTCCAGCAGTTACAAAAACCCTTTATGTTTGCTTGCACTCAGCGGGTCAAAATTGTTGGGTCAAGCCATCCTGCATTTGTGAGAAAAGTATGAATGAAAACAAAGGGCATTGACATAACGATGGGAAAGATCAGACCTGTAAAATAGCGGATCACGCTCTTCTGTCTGCGGGTGCCATGTGTCGGCAGCGATAGGATCGACGGCAGGATGATCCCGATGTACGTGAACATTGTTGGAAGAAGCAGCGCTATTCCCATGATGGGGACGGTTAGGACATGAATATAGATCTTCTCTGAGAACAATCCAAAGAGCCCGACCAGGGTAAATACCTCAGTCAGTGAATACTCATAACGTTTAAGCAGAATATACCAGGCAATAATAAAGCCGGGCAAAAGCAGCAGGTTATTGGCGTAGTACTGTGTTATCAAGGCGGGAAGTTCAGAGGGGCTTTTCACGCTGAGCAGGTGGACAGTAATACCCGCTATTGTTTCCTCGATAATGATCATGATGAGTCCCAGCCCAACGAAAAGGAAAAGATCAGGCAGGGTTCGGCTCTGAAGCCAGGTTTCCAATGGACCCCGCCTTTTCCACAACAGCCAGATGAAGGCGAGCCAGATCATATAATAGAACCCTCGCGCAGAAGGTGGGTCGCCTCCCATGAATGCGACGGCAAGAAATATAATTGAAAGAATGAGCACCGTCAGAATGCGCTTGTCCATGCCTACCCTTTTTGAATTTCAACAACAACCTTTCCCTGTGTATGCCCATTCTCGACATGCCGATGAGCGTCCACGATCCTATCCAAAGGATAGACCTTTTCGATCATGGGGCGTAGCTGCCCCTGCTCGATCAATTCCCGTAAAAAAGCCATGTCTTTATCATTTGGCAGGGACAGATGAGACTTTCCCCTTTTGTCGCCGGTTATGGATGAGAACAATATTTGAAATGGACGATACACTGGTTTTAATGGATTCTCTGTAATGTAAACACCGCTTCGAGTTAATGAATGTTTGCATCTGAAATATGTGTAGGTTGCCGCGACATCCAAAATAATGTCGTATTTTTCCCCATTTCTGGTGAAATCTTCCCTGGTGTAGTCGATCATGGCATTTGCCCCCAAATCTTTAACCCATTTCAGATTGGGCGTACTACAGACCGCTGTCACGTCTGCCTCGTAAAATCCCGCAATTTGAACGGCAAAATGACCAACTCCGCCGGAAGCGCCATTGATCAACACCTTTTGATTTTTCTCGATCCTGGCTACATCCCTTAATGCCTGCAGTGCTGTCAACGCGGCCGTTGGGATGGCTGCGGCTTCTTTGAAGGTTATATTATTGGGAAGCATGCAGATGGCGTTTTCACGGGCGCGCACATATTCGGCATGGGAGCCTACGCAGTTTCCGAAGATGGGGTCGCCAACTTTGAAGCGGGTCACATTCTTGCCGATCGCTGCGATCGTCCCCGCAACATCTATGCCTAATCTCTGGATCTGTTCCTTGGGGGCGAATAAGCCATTCACCAGCCGGATGGGAAAATATCCCTTGCGGTGTAAATAGTCAAATGGGTTGACCGAAGCGTAATGGACCTGTATCAGCACCCTGTCTTCATGCTCTTCCTGCAGGACTGGCGGTTCGACATCTTCTATTTTTAAGACTTCCGGCGGTCCATAGGATCTGTAAATAGCTGCTTTCATCTACTCTTCCTTTTAAAATTTAAAATGATCTCAGCGAACAGCACCGAAAAAACCATGGTCGGAAGCGCCGATTATTTCCTGCTTTGCGAGGAACCCCTCGACATCTTTTATGAATTTCATGGTCCCTCTTTCTATTTGATTTGTTAATTTATCCAGATCACGAAAATCTGGATTGTCTGCCAATGTGTGCTCAAGAATCGAGTCGGCGTCTTTTATTGTCGGTACGATGTGGTACTTATTCCAGGCGCTTTCTTCGAATATTTTCCAGTATTTTGATTGGACCTGTTTGTTGTATCCCGCCAGCCAAACTTCAAATCTCATGGATTCATGAATCAATACGATGGCTATCTTTAATTTTTTATGTCCCAATGACTTTGGATAAAAGGAAAAATACGTCATATCCATGTACCCAAAATAAACACTCCCAGACACAAAATAATCGGGATACTTGTTTTTAAAATGCGTTCTCAAACTCTGGGTATATTCCATCAGCCCCTTATACGCTTTTTTGATCGCCCCCTTTTCTATTTGAGTTCTGTATTCAACCATATACTCTTGGAATGATTCCATATTAGAACCTCCGTTTTCCTTATTAATGGTTATTTGGGCAATTGCTTAGCGCTTTGCGCCTAGCGGATAGGTCGGCGGATGCTGACTCTGTTTGAAAGCCGAAAAAACTCTTGATCTCTTCCTCCCCCAAATCCGATTTGTAAGCTTGAAATCCCTTCCATACTTTTACTGTCGAGTTTATTCCAGACCTGACAGGTTTCCACAGAACCATAATTTGCAAGTACACAATGACTCATAGAATCCTGATTAACTCACGTCAAACTAAAACCTGTCAGGTGTTACCTTCTGTTATTTTTATTTCTTACCAGACATACGACGATTAACGAAGGAAACTTTTAGGGTCTATCCTTCCAAAATTTCTGGGGTAAGGAGGGACGCCTTTTTTACGGCAGAAGCATTTGAACAGCTGCAGGGAAGATCTTGTATTCCAGATCGGTCACCCAGCTATCAAAGATCTCACCATCCGTATGAGCGGGGGAGGGCTTGTCGAGATGGATGCTCAGGCGTGTGCAGTGGAACTCGTTGATCCCGTCCATTTCAACCATGTTGCCTTTACCGGGTTTCATCGCGCTCGGTAATACCTGAAACAGTCCCATGCGCGTACTGCGATAACCATGCACAAAGGTCAATTTCCCATCGAATGGATCGGCGTGCGGAGCCATGAAAAACACGCCCCCCGTCCGCGCTCCATTACCGACCGAGACCAGGCTCAGCGGACCTCTATATGAGCCGCCGTCCCAATCCAATTTGGCGTTCCAGCTGGGACCGTCCATGATGCCCTGGATCGCAGCCACAAGGTAGCGCGGGATTCCCGTAAGCCAGGAAATCTTCTCCTGCTTGGTGGTGACATACGGTTCCAGTCCCGCCGCGGAGTTATTCAGGAAGTAGCGCTCATTGCACTTTCCCAGATCCATGCCGCGCGTTTTTCCTTTTGCGATCACTTGCACCGCAGCGGAAAGATCAAGCGGAATCCCAACATTGACGCACAGGTCATTTGCCGTGCCCAATGGAATCACGCCCAGCTTGATTTTGAATGGAGAGGTTTCATCCCAGCCGCGCGTTGCTCCATTGATGATCTCGCCGATCGAGCCGTCGCCGCCCGCAATGATCAGTGTGGTAAATCCTTGTTGGACAGCCTCAGCCGCCAGGTCCACGAGTTGATCGGGGCGTTCTGAAATAGTCAGGTCAAAATCAACGCCTGAAGCGCGCAGGGCTGATTCCGCCTCGGGCCAGCGCTTCTTTGAATTCCAACGATTTGAATAAGGGTTAAGTAAGACTTTGGTTTTCATCTTCCTCCGCGAATTTTTTGATTTAACATGAAACCCATTTTGTGATCAACATCTTCACGCGCACTCGCACGCGCGCGTCCGCATTCGCCATCGTCCACGCAGATTTTACCGTGCTAAAAACATCTGCATCCATTTTTTCCAAGCCTTCCCACTCCTCGTCCATGAATTCCTTCATTTCAGAGGGTGTGTCCCAATAATAGAAGAACGCGAATTCCTCTTCTTTTTCCTTGATGTACCACCTGCGGGATTCGGCTTCCCGCATGGCATTAAATGCCGCTTCATCATCTGCCACCGCAATCGGCACATCGGTCAACCTGCCCGCAACCTGCCAGCCCGCCGACGAAACGATCTCCACCGCCCAATGATCCTCGACAGGACGCAGATCGATCAGCGTTCCATTGGGCTTGAGTGTTCTGTGAATTTCGTCCAGAGCATGGACCATGCTCTCATGTTCCAGTCATCATAACGACCAGGCTAGAACAGCGATATTAAAACTCTCATTTGCAAAAGGAATATTTCTTGCGCCCGCTTCTGCAAAGTGGACCTTCTTTTGCATGGTATGCGGCGCATCCGCCCGGGCGACGCGCAAGGCATCATGGTCAGAGTCAAACCCAACGGTCAGGGTCGATGCGGCGGCGTACTGCCATATCAATCGCCCTTCACCGCATCCAACTTCCAAAACGCGTTTATTGGCAAAGTCTGCAAACTTGTGCAGGTGCTTGCGCTCGAATCCCTCGGGGTCTTTTTCAGCCGTCATTTTTTCTTCGCCGCTTTGACACCTTGCTTGATGAGTTCTTTCAAAACCTTGACATCCACATCTTTCAATTTGTTGATATACAAACAGCCGACGCCTGTTTTATGTTTGCCAAGTTTTTCGAGCAATTCAACATGAGGATTGAAACTTCCCATTACATAAAGCGTCAGATTTTGTTTGCGCGGAGAAAAACCCGTGATGAACCAATCACCTTCGCGTCCGCTTTCATAGACATAATGCGTATGCCCAAACCCGACGATGCTCGCTCCCCACATCTTTGGCTCCTCTTTGGTGACCTGTCTCATTAACTTTAATATCTCAAAACAATCCGCGCGTTTTTCTTCATCTTCGATCGTATTAAGAAAGTCGGTGACGTTTGCATCATTGAGTTTTGTTTTTAATTCAGCCATTGGATTCTCCTATTAATAAAATATGTCGTTGCGAGCGTTCTTTGCGAAGCAACCTCCAGTAAACGGGAATATCTCATATTAACAGGGAAGTTGCTCACCTGCACTGCAACAAACGCAGTGCGGCGCAAGTGTCGGCGAAAGTGCATCGCCTCGCAACGATATGATACTACTCCAAAAACCTATAATGCACCTTCGGCTCTTTGCGTTCCACAACCTTCTCCGCATTGACCGCGAGCCGCAATAATTGATGTTCCTCCCAGGCGCGTCCCATCGCTTGCATACCGATGGGCAACCCGCTTTTCGTGTAACCAACAGGGAATGTGATCGCGGGCAGACCGGTCATGTTGCCAGCCGTGACGAAGCGCATGATCTCGATCGTGGTGCTCAAGTCCGAGTTGCCGTCGGGTAGCGAGTCTTTCGGAATGGCGGGTGCGGCGATGGCGGTGGTGGGTGTGATGATCATATCCACTTGCTCGAGCGCCTTGTTGAAGTTTCTGATGATGCGTGTGCGCGCGCGTTGTGCAAAAAGATAATCCTGTGAAATGGTCTTGCGCGCCAGGGCCAGGTTGAGGCGTACATCCAACCCGTGTTCCTTGTGATGCACATCGTATGTGTAGCTCATGGCCTGAGCCATTTCAGCCAGAATGGTCACGGAATGCGCGATGCGATTTAATTCAAGGTCGGGGATGTTGATCTCGACGATCTCTGCTCCCATATCTGCGAATCGTCTCAGCATAAGGTCGCAAGCTGCTACGATTTCGGGGTCCGCGTGCTGGAACCAGGGTTTATACACGCCGAGTTTCAGTCCATTAAGATTTAATTGATCCCAATTTTCAAGCGATGGCAATGGTTGATGTAACGTGTTTGGGTCATGTAAGTCAGGTCCAGCCATCACAGCGTAGGCCAAAGCGGTATCGGTGGCCGTGCCCGCTATCGGTCCGAGATGAGCGACGCTCCAGCATAAAGGTGCTGCGCCATGCTCGCTGACCCGTCCAAAAGTGGATTTCAATCCGAAGACTCCGCAAAATGCCGCAGGGATGCGGATCGAGCCGCCCCCGTCCGCGCTGATGGCAACGGGGGCAAGTCCCGCCGCAACAGCTGTTGCGGATCCGCTTGAGCTTCCGCCCGTGAAATGATTTGTGTTATATGGGTTGCGGGTTGTGCCGTGATGCGGATTCAAGCCCGTTACGTTGATGCCGATCTCGTGCATGTTGGCCTTGCCGATCAGCAATGCGCCCGCCGCGCGCATCCGGGCTACGATGGTCGCATCCTCAGTGACGGGAGATTTGCCGAGGAATGATGTGCCAACCGTCGTGGGGTACGGCATCATATCTACTTCATCTTTTACCGCCACAGGTACGCCGTCAAAGATGCTGAGCGGACGCCCTGCTTTGATGCGTTCCGTTGCTTCACGCGCCTGCTTCATTACATCCGCGCGATCCACTGCGATCATAGCCCGCAATGGAGGCGTGGATGCGTCACTGGATTCAATGGCGTCCAATAATTTGAGCGCCACTTCTTCGGGCGTGGTCTTGCCGTCACGATATGCCTTTGCGTAATCAAAGACCGTTGCAAATTGGAATCCATTCGGATAGATGGCTGCGGCTCGCGGCCATTCTTTTTCCGGGACAGCCAGATTTTCATCTGAATAAGAGTCTGTGAAGTGGATTGGCATGCTGGTTGGTGATTCACCTATCATCTGTTTTCTCAGCCAGTTAATGCCTGCGCTTTCAAAAAGGCTGGGGGTTAGCAACCCGCCAAGCGGTCCTTCAACGAGTGAGGCAAACAGGCGCAATAGCCCGCCTGACAGGTAAGGCAGTTTGACAGACTTCAGATCGTATACGGCTTTATTTTCCATTTTTTTAGCCCGTTCCAAACTGTCTGTCGCCCGCGTCACCCAATCCTGGCAGGATGTAGGCTCGTTCATTTAGTTTTTCGTCAATTGCGGCAAGATAAATATCAATATCGGGATGCGCGGTTTGCATTGCTTTGATGCCTTCAGGTGCTCCGATGAGGCCAACGAACTTGATCTTCTTCACTCCCCAGCGTTTCAGGATATCCGCGGTGGCTGTTGCTGATCCGCCTGTGGCAAGCATCGGGTCAAGAATTAAACAGACAGAGACGCGCGGGTCAACGGGGAGTTTGTTGTAATACTCCACAGGCTGAAGCGTGTGTTCGTCGCGATACAATCCAATATGCCAAACCTCGGCAGATGGCATCAGTTCCCAGATCCCTTCCACCATGCCAAGCCCCGCGCGCAGAATGGGGACGAGCCCGATCTTTTCCTTGAGTTCCTGCGCGGTCATTTTGGTAAGCGGGGTTTCAATTTCGATCGGCGTTGTCTGCAGGTCAGCTGTGGCTTCATATGCAAGAAGTCCCGCGATCTCCTGAACGAGTTCACGGAACTTCTTCGGTTCGGTATTTTTATTTCTTAAACGGGAAAGTTTATGTGCAACGAGTGGATGTTTAGATGCGTGGACAGTGGACATTTATTGCTCCTGTTTTTGAAGTTTCCCTATTATAGCGTGAGAACGAATTTACGGTTCATCCCTTGACAGGGGAACTGATTTAGGTAGAATTGTAAACACTGTAAATAATTATAAACATATATAACAATAGGCGGTCAAATGACACAGACAAGGCGTGAAAAATTACGAGACGCAACCCGCGAAGAGATCATGTCCACCGCGTGGAAGCAGATTGGCGAAGTGGGCGCTTCGGGGCTTTCCCTGCGCGGGATCGCCCGCGAGATGGGGATGACGGCGCCCGGGCTGTATCGCTACTATAAAGACCGCGACGCTCTGGTCACCGCATTGTTGATCAATGCGTTTACATCCTTCACGGCAAGTCTGGAAGCAGGACGAGATACTTGCATGGCAGATGATCACACGGGTCGTTTTCGAGCGATGTGCAAATCCTATTTTCAGTGGGCGGCACAGAATCCGCAAAGGTATGCGCTCTTATTTGGTACTCCAATTCAAGGCTATTTGTTTGCCGAGGAATTAGGTCCAGTTGCGCAGCGCAGTTTTCTTGTGCTGCAAGGCGTGATCGGGGAGGCGCATGTGGCGGGAAAAATCAACGGGGAGTTGACTGCCCTTCGGCTGCCGACCAGCCTCAAGTCATCATATGACACGTTGAAAAAATTCGGAATGCCGTACATGGGTACGGTCACGCAGTTGGCGCTGTCCGCCTGGTCGATGATCCACGGAATGACATCCCTGTATCTTTATAACTATCTGTCGGGATTTTTGCAAAACAATGTTGAAGCGTTCATTGATTTTGAGATCGAAAAGATGGTGATGATTTTGGGGTTGGAATAAGGAGAAAAGATGATTCGTCAAATTCCCATGCGGCAACGCATACGCAAGGCGCTTGTTTTTCTGGCCTTTTTATCTTTCCCCATCACGATGAATTTTTTTTCACCGTATGTCATTATTGATGGCGCGATGAATGGCATCATCAATGGCAGTCTGGTGATGTTCGGACTGATGTTCCTGTCTTCGCTTTTTCTTGGCAGGTTGTGGTGCGGATGGGTCTGCCCGGGTGGCGGGTTGCAGGAGATGTTTGAGCCGATCAACAATAAACTGGTCAACGGTTCAAAAATTGACTGGATCAAGTGGTCCATTTGGATTCTCTGGCTTTCATTGATCGTTATTTTTGCAGTCAACGCTGGCGGCTATCAAAGCGTTGACTTGCTGTATCACACTCAAAATGGAGTCTCAGTCGCTGGAACGCCAGACCGCCCGATCTTCATTGCATACATCATTTACTATGTCGTGGTCGCCTTGTTTGTTGGACTTGCGATTTTTGCGGGACGCAGGGCGGGTTGTCACACGATTTGCTGGATGGCCCCGTTCATGATCACGGGACGCTGGATCCGCAACCGATTCGCATGGCTTTCCCTCAGGCTGGTCGCGGACGCATCCACCTGCAAGGATTGCAAATCCTGTTCCAAGACCTGTCCTATGAGTTTGGATGTCAACGCCATGGTGCAGGCGCAAAAAATGGAAAACGCAGAATGCATTCTATGCGGCACCTGCGTGGACAATTGCTCGAAGAAGGCGATCCGCTATTCGTTCTCGGCGGGAAAGTAAATTCAATGAAATTCAAACCAATTTCCATTGCAGTCGCTTATTTTATTGCGGTGATCGTGCTGGCGCATTTCTTTGTCCCGCCCAACTATGATTGGACACAAAATACCATCAGCGATCTCGGCTCGCAGGGACACGTCTATAAGTGGATCATGCAAGCGGGCTTCATTGGTTTTGGCTTGCTGCTGACTTGGGGAGTTATCTTTCACTTTGGCAAGAATAGACGCGCATATTTTCTGCTTCTCGTAGCCATCTACGGATTGTCGATTCTCGTGACAGGATTTTTCTGCGCTGCGCCGATTGACCCGTCCATCCCGAATGATTTGCATGAATCCCAATTACATTCCATGTTTGCCACTATTGCAGGGATCGCCATGAGCCTCGGAATCTTTTTACAGGTGATTATGTCCGCCAATAGCCGCGAGCGTTGGACGCGCATCATCTCCTTTTTTCTGATCGGCGGAATATCGGGTTTATTCGGACTTGCAGAAAATCATATCTTGACGCTTGATAAGGGGATTGTCCAAAGGGTTTTATATCTGGTAGGATTGGCGTGGCTGGTTTATGAAGAACGAATACTTATTCTGGGAAGGGAAACTTCAAAATGAATGGAAATGATTTTATGGCTTGGGTTTTACGTTCCCCATTGCATGGCCTGTTGAGCAATGGCATGATGCTGATTACCATCACGGGCCGCAAGACGGGGAAAACCTATACAACCCCTGTCGGCTATTATATGGAAGATGGCGCCATGTGGGTCATCACCAGCCGCGAGCGGACCTGGTGGAGGAATCTGCAGGGCGGCGCAAAAGTTGATTTGTTGTTAAAGCGCAAACCCGTCAAAGGATTTGCTGACGTGGAGTTGGATGAAAGGTCTGTGGAGGCGGGAATAGTTGAGTATCTGCGCCATATTCCACAGGCTGCGAAGCCAATGAAGATCCGCGTGGAGAATGGTCGACCTGATCCACAGGATATTGCAAATACAGCAAAAGACAGGTTGTTCGTCAAAATTAAATTGAATGCATAAAAAGTGACAGTCACCTTCAAGGTGACTGTCACTTAAAAATGCCAAATACAAACGGCAGCGCGCCCAATACAGCGCACAAAATAAATCCGACGACGAGTATGGTCAGGCAGGTGGGTAGCAGCCAGCGGAGCCAGGTCCAGTAGGCGTAAAGATTAAATGCTTTGGCCGCGATTGGTTGAACTTTCCGCATCAGATCAGGCGCGTCAATTTCTGGAATTGAAACTGGAGCAACCTTCGATGGCGTTCTCTCTACTTTCGGAGTTGCCTTGGTTTGTAAGTGTTTTGGGATGGTTAAGTTTGTGCCGCAATAGGTGCAAGCCATGTGCGTTGACCCTTCTTCGGGGTCATTGGGAGCTCCGCACGCAGGGCAGGGAATGGATGAAGGTTTGGTCATTGTTTTCTCCAGAGTGTTGCGATTATAGCCTTTGATGGTACAGAGTAGCGCTTAATTCGGCAAATAAAAATGACTCCCTTGCATTCCCAAAAATGTTCCTTGGATTATAGACAAGCGATAAAATCCTGACAGCCAAATTCTGAGGAGCATACCCATGACGGAACAATTTACGTTCGGTGGTGATATTGTTTGGAGGCCGACCCCGCAGCACATTGAGCATGCGAATTTAACCGCGTTCATGCGCAAACATAAAATAAAAGATTTTGATGAACTCATGCAAAAGTCCACCAGTGACGTGGAATGGTTCACAGATGCCGTATTGAAATTCCTCGATATTCAATTCTACGAACCCTACACAAAGGCCGTTGACCTGACCGATGGCATTCAATTTCCAAAATGGTGTGTAGATGGGAAGATGAATATTGTCCATAATTGCGTGGATAAATGGCAGAATGCGGAAACCAGAATGCAGAAGGCAGTGGTGTGGGAAGGGGAAGAGGGGAGTACGAAAACGCTTACTTATGAAGAGTTATATAAAGAAGTGAATAAAGCCGCCAACGCGCTGCGCTCGCTTGGGCTTGGCAAAGGCGATGCGATCGGTATCTTCATGCCGATGACGCCTGAGATCGTGGTCGCATTGCTTGCCATCGCAAAGATCGGCGGGATCATTCTGCCGTTGTTCTCTGGTTATGGCGCGGGCGCGATTGTCTCGCGTTTGCAGGATGCCAATGCCAAAGCGCTCTTTGCCGCTGACGGCGCGTATCGGCGCGGCAAACCTGTGGATATGAAATCAGTTGCCGATGAAGCCGCGGAACAAGTTTCTTCATTGAAACACATGATCGTCTTGAAGCGTACAGGGCAGGATGTCTCCATGAAGACAGGGCGTGACCACTGGTGGGCGGATCTGATCGCGCCTCAATCTGATACTGCGCCTACGGCGACAGAGATTACCTCCGCTGAAGACCCGCTGATGATCATCTACACTTCGGGGACGACGGGCAAACCGAAAGGCGCAGTCCACACCCATTGCGGATTCCCTGTCAAAGCGGCGCAGGATATGGCCTTCGGAACAGATGTCCACGCAGGTGATGTGATCTACTGGATGACCGACATGGGCTGGATGATGGGGCCGTGGCAGGTCTTTGGGAGTCTCCTGCTTGGAGCGACGATGTTCCTCTACGATGGCGCACCAGATTTCCCTGCGCCTGATCGGTTGTGGGATCTGGTCGAAAAGCATGGCATCAATCAAATGGGAGTCTCGCCAACTTTGATCCGCTCGTTGATCCCGCAGGGTGATGAGAATTTCAAGAAGCATGATCTCTCTTCATTGAAATGTTTTGCGTCCACAGGCGAACCGTGGAATCCAGACCCGTGGATGTGGTTGTTTGAAAAAGTTGGCGAAGGCAAAAGACCGATCATCAATTATTCAGGCGGTACGGAGATCTCTGGTGGGATCGTGATGGGTAACCCGTTGCTGCCCTTGAAGCCATGCGCTTTTTCAGCGGCCTGTCCCGGCATGGATGCGGATGTGTTGGACGAAAATGGAATGTCTATCCGTAATGCGGTGGGGGAGTTGGTCATCAAAGCGCCGTGGATCGGAATGACGCGTGGATTTTGGAATGACAAACAACGTTATCTCGATACGTATTGGTCGCGCTGGGAAAATGTCTGGGTGCATGGTGATTTTGCTGCCATAGACAGCGACGGCTTGTGGTATATTCTTGGGCGTTCAGATGATACGATCAAGATAGCGGGGAAACGGCTGGGACCCGCCGAGGTTGAGTCAATTCTCGTAAGACACAAGGATATTGTCGAAGCGGCGGCGATCGGTGTGCCGCACGCTGTCAAAGGCAGTGAACTGATCCTTTTTGCAGTGACCAGGCCCGAGCAAGTCCCGACCGATGCGCTTCGTCAGGAATTAAAAGAGATGGTGATCGCTGAAATGGGCAAAGCGCTTGCCCCGAAAGCCATCCTGTTTGTGACTGACCTGCCCAAGACGCGGAATGCAAAGGTCATGCGGCGTGTGATCCGTTCAGCTTATTTGGGGCTGGATTTGGGCGATACGTCGTCTTTGGTCAATCCGCAAGCCCTGGAGGAGATCAGGAGCGCAAAATGAAATTTGCTCCGAATGTTTCTTGACTTTTTATCTTACTTTCGATATACTATACGGTCGCTGTCCATCCACGGGCAGTTAATTTTGTTAGTTCACCCAGCCTACATAGAAACAGGAGAGAAGAATGGCGTCTTCTTTGCCGCAAAAAACTTACGCACGTATTCCAGTAAAGTTAGATCTTCCCAACTTAATAGAAGTACAGCTTGATTCATTTGAAAGACTGAAGCGAGAAGGATTGGGTGACCTCTTCCATGAGATCTCTCCGATCGAGTCTTACAACAAGGGAATGAAGTTATTCTTCCCAAGCCGCGGACCCGAATCACAGCAATGGGGACTTAAATACTGGTTTGGAGAACCCAAGCATAGTATCGAAGAATGTGTTGAACGCGATCTGACATATTCAAGTCCATTGTATGTTTCAGTGCTTCTTGCCGGTCCCGATGTCCCAGAGCCGATCAAGCAGGATATTTTCCTTGGCGATTTTCCTGAGATGACCGATAAAGGCACGTTCATTGTCAATGGCACTGAGCGCGTTGTGGTTTCCCAGTTGATCCGTTCCCCTGGCGTTTATTTTGAAGCGCCCGCTGACCGCGCCACAGGCCGTCCGCTTGCGATGGCGAAGTTGATCCCTGATCGCGGCGCGTGGATGGAATTCGAAACACGCAAATCCGATTACATTATCTTAAAGTTCAACCGCAAACGCACTGTTCCGATCACGGTCTTTTTACGTGCGCTCGCCGCGGTAAGCGACGGGATCAAAGACTCTCCCATCAAGGTTGGCTCGGATGAAGAGATCATGTCCATCTTGAAGGATGTGGACAACAACCCAGAGCGTATGTTCATCGCTTCCACTATTAAGCAGGAACCTGATTGGGATCTGTCCCATCACTCCATTGCTGAAGCGGCTTTGATCGAATTCTTCAAAAAGATGCGCCCTGGCGATCCCGCCACGCTTGACAATGCCCGTCAGTTCCTTGAGGAGCAGTTGTTCGATCAGCGTCACTATGACCTCGAACGTGTGGGTCGCTATAAACTCAATCAAAAGCTTGACCTCAATATTCCGATCCCGCATCGCACGGTTTCAAAGAGCGATCTGATCCGTTTGATCCGCCGCATGATCCAGATCAACAACGGCGCTGAACGACCTGATGACATTGATCATCTCGGCAACCGCCGCGTCAAGACTGTGGGTGAGTTGATCCAGAACAAGTTGAGAATCGGCCTGCGCCGAATGGAGCGCGTTATCAAAGAACGCATGTCCATTCGCGATCAGGAGCAGTTGTCACCGGTTACCTTGGTCAATATCCGCCCCGTGGTCGCTGCGTTACGCGAGTTCTTCGGTTCATCACAGCTTTCACAGTTCATGGATCAAACCAATCCTCTGGCTGAGCTGCGCCACAAACGCACACTTTCTGCGCTGGGACCTGGCGGTCTGCGCCGTGAACGCGCCGGCTTTGATGTTCGTGATGTGCATCGCTCCCATTATGGCCGTATCTGCCCCATTGAAACACCCGAAGGTCCAAACATCGGTTTGATCGGTCGTTTGGCTTCTTTTGCCCGTGTAAATGAATACGGTTTCATTGAAACACCTTACCGCAGAGTGTTTAAAACACTTCCCTCAGAGGATGAGCGCCTGGAAGGACTCACCTTACGTGAGGATGTTCATGATCCCAAGTCAAATGAATTGCTCTTCAAGTCAGGGACAACAATTGATTCGAAGGTATTAAAGAGACTTGCCAAGATCGGCGGCGATGTCAGCATCGTCCCATATGTATCTGATGAGATCGTTTACCTGTCTGCCGATGCGGAAGATAAATTCACCATCGCTCAGGCGAATGCTCACTTAACAGGTAACAAGGAATTTTCCAAGGAACGTATTTCCTGCCGTTATCATCTGGGCTTTTTGTTCTCGAATTCAGAGTCGATTGATTACATGGATGTGGCGCCGCATCAGGTCGTAGGTATCAGCGCCGCTTTAATTCCATTCCTTGAACATGATGATGCCAACCGCGCGTTGATGGGCTCGAACATGATGGCGCAGGCTGTTCCTCTGGTGCGCCCTGAGACCCCGCTCGTTTCGACCGGTATGGAAGGTCATGCCGCGCTTGACTCTGGTCAGGTTGTGGTGGCTGAAGCGGATGGTGAGGTTGTATCGGTCACCGGAGCAACCATCACAGTCAAAGAAAAGAAGAGCGGAAACCGCGTGTATCAGCTCCGCAAGTATCAGCGTTCCAATCAGAGCACTTGTATTGATCAACGCCCGTCTGTGGTTAAAGGACAATTGGTCAAGGCTGGCGATATCATCGCCGATTCTTCATCCACTGACAGCGGTCAGTTGGCGCTTGGTCAAAACGTAGTTGTTGCCTTCCTCTCATGGGAAGGTGGTAACTTCGAAGACGCCATTCTGCTCTCAGAACGCCTTGTTCAGGAAGATCGTTTCACTTCAGTTCATATTGAGAAGCATGAAGTCGAAGCGCGCGATACAAAACTTGGTCCCGAAGAGATCACCCGCGATATCCCGAATGTCGGTGATGATGCGATCAAAGACCTGGATGAAAACGGCATCATTCGCATTGGTGCGGAAGTTGGTCCAAACGACATCCTTGTCGGTAAGATCACTCCGAAGGGCGAGAAAGAACTTACCCCTGAAGAACGCTTATTGCGCGCCATCTTCGGCGAGAAATCACGCGATGTAAAAGATACTTCGTTGCGCATGCCTCACGGCGAACGCGGTAAAGTTGTTGATGTAAAAGTTTTCACTCGTGAAGAAAATTCGGATCTCTCCGCTGGCGTCGAAATGATGGTGCGCGTCTCTGTTGCTCAGCGCCGTAAGATCACTGCGGGTGACAAAATGGCCGGCCGCCACGGCAATAAGGGTGTGGTTTCCAAGGTTGTGCCGGTGGAAGATATGCCATATCTCGAAGATGGAACACCAGTTGATTTGATTCTAAATCCGCTTGGCGTGCCTGGTCGTATGAATATCGGACAGGTATTGGAAGTGCACCTTGGCTGGGCTGCGAAGCGCATGGGTTTCCGCGCGATCACGCCGGTCTTTGATGGCGCCAGCGAGGAGCAGATCGAAGCTGAACTCGCACGTGCCTGGATCATGGACCAAGCTTGGAAAGAATCTGCAGAACGTGCCTGGGAATGGCTCAAGGAACAGGAATATGATGTCAACTCAATTCAGGATGATGATGAGGTTCGTCGCTTGTATCTTGAACATTGGCTTGGCAAACGCAAATATGATGTCTACAGCCTGAACGACGCAGATTACGCGCGTCACGCCGCTGCCAAAGAATGGTTGCGCGAAAAGGGCTATGCCAACCCCGAAGAAATCCTGCTCGATGATCGCGATGTAGCCAATCCTGATCCCGATGTGGATGAAATGACAGTCCATGCCTGTCTGCGTTTGTGGATGGAGTCTAATGGTATTACACGCCGGGTCGCTGAAGACAAGGTTCTTGAGACAGCTCAGGAATTAGCGAAGGATAAGGGTATTCCTTTGCCGATCCTTGGCAAACAGACTTTGCGTGATGGCAAGACTGGCATCCCATATGATCAGCCTGTGACCGTTGGGGTCATGACCATTCTCAAGTTGCATCACCTTGTGGAAGATAAGGTCCATGCTCGCTCGACAGGCCCATACAGTTTGGTGACCCAGCAGCCTTTGGGTGGTAAGGCTCAGTTCGGTGGTCAACGCTTCGGCGAAATGGAAGTGTGGGCGCTTGAGGCTTATGGCGCGGCGCATACACTTCAGGAAATGCTCACCGTTAAGTCGGATGATGTTCAAGGCCGCGTAAATACTTATGAGGCTATTGTAAAGGGTGAGCCGATTGAAGAACCAAGCATTCCCGCTTCTTTCCGCGTTCTGGTAAAAGAATTGCAGTCACTGGGCCTTGCTGTGGAGGCGATCAACGAAGGTGGCGACGTGGTTAAATTTGGCAAGGATGAAGAGAAGACCCATCCACCTAAACATGATACTGGGTTGTTGAGTCTTGGTGAGAATCAAAGTAGAAAAAAGTAGAAGAATCTATTGACGGGTTAGTTATGGCGTGATAAACTAGCTAGCCGTTGACCATGAAAGCAAGAGTGGCTTTACTTCCCCCACTCGACTCAATTGGTAACTACAAATGAGGCCATCAGGAAACGTTGTTGATGGTCTCATTTCTTGCGAATATCGAAATCAAAATAGAAAGAATTTGTAATCGGAGGCGAATGTGCCGACAGTAAATCAAATGGTCCGCAAGGGCCGCAGAAACAACAAAACAAAAAGTAAGGCTCCCGCTCTGCAGTTCACATTGAACAGTTTTAAGCAGCGTCGTGTGAGACAGGACAAAGGTGCACCTCAGAAACGTGGTGTTTGTACTGTTGTCCGTACCATGACTCCTAAAAAGCCGAATTCAGCGCTGCGCAAGATCGCTCGTGTGCGTCTGACAAACGGCATTGAAGTCACTGCGTACATTCCAGGTGAAGGCCATCAGTTGCAGGAGCACTCCGTGGTACTGGTGCGTGGCGGCCGTGTTAAAGATCTGCCTGGTGTGCGTTATCACATTGTGCGCGGTTCTCTCGATACCACCGGCGTTGCCAATCGTAAGCAGGGCCGTTCAAAATACGGCGCGAAGCGTCCGAAGTAATCAATAGATGGAGTAGTATAAATGCGTAGAGCAAAACCTGAGAAACGGGAAATCCTTCCTGATATCCGATATAACAGCATCGCTGTCCAAACCATGGTTCAGCATGTGCTAAAGAGCGGCAAGAAGAGCACGGCCGTTCGTTTGATTTATGATGCGATGGATCTAATTAAAGAACGCACTGAGAAGAATCCTCTGGATGTTTTCGATGGTGCACTTAAGAATGTAGGTCCTGCCATGGAAGTGCGTCCACGCCGCGTGGGCGGTGCAACCTATCAGGTGCCTATGGAAGTGTCCTCCGATCGGCGCATGACCTTGGCCCTTCGCTGGATCCTTGCGTCTGCAAATGACCGCTCCGGCAAGTCGTTTTCCGATAAACTTGCATCGGAATTAATTGACGCTTTTAACGAAACAGGTTCTGCTATTCGTAAGCGCGATGAAACACATAAGATGGCTGAAGCCAACCGCGCTTTCTCCCATTACCGAGTTTAAATTTAAATAATTTTTTGAGGAAATAGTAAGTATGGCACGCGAGCATCCGCTGGATAAATACAGAAATATAGGCATTATTGCCCACATTGACGCCGGGAAAACAACAACTACTGAGCGAATCATGTTCTATACGGGCATGACACATCGTATCGGCTCTGTTGATGATGGTACAACAGTTACCGACTGGATGGTTCAGGAACGTGAACGTGGCATCACAATCGTTTCGGCGGCTGTATCGGCGGAGTGGAAGGGCTATCAGATCAATATCATTGATACCCCCGGACACATTGACTTTACTGCTGAAGTTCAACGTTCATTGCGTGTTTTGGATGGCGGAGTGGTAGTTTTTGATGCGGTACAAGGTGTTGAGCCGCAATCTGAAACGGTATGGCGTCAGGCAGACCGCTATGGCGTGCCCCGTATTTGTTTTGTGAATAAGATGGATCGCGTTGGTGCTTCGTTCGATCGAACTATTGAAACGATCATTGACCGTTTGGGTGCGAACCCGATCCCGATGCAGATTCCGATCGGTTTTGAGTCGACTTTCAAAGGTGTGATTGATCTTTTGACCATGAAAGCCGTTGTTTGGGAAGACGACCTTGGTAAAGATCCGCATATTGTTGAAATTCCCGAAGATATGAAAGCTCAGGCTGTCGAATCTCGGGCCAAGATGGTTGAAAAGATCGCCGAACTGGACGACGAATTAACAATGAAGTTCCTGGAAGCTCAGGAAATCAGTATTGATGAACTTAAGCTTGCACTTCGCAAAGGCGTTCTTGCTACAAAGGCAGCTCCTGTTTTCTGTGGGTCTTCCTTAAAGAACAAGGGCGTGCAAGTACTTCTTGATGCTGTTGTAGATTATTTGCCTTCTCCAGCAGACAAGCCTTCTTTCATAGTTTCTGAACCCGGCAACCCTGAAAGCACCTTTGAGGTCCTTGCGCAAGACAATTCTCCGTTGAGCGCATTGGTCTTTAAGATTGTAACGGATCCTTATGTTGGGCGTCTCGCTTATGTTCGTGTTTATTCCGGTGTTTTGAGCCAGGGACAAACTGTTCAAAATACAACCAAAAAGGGAAGAAAAGAGCGCATCGGCCGTTTGATCCGCATGCATGCCGATCATCGCGAAGATGTGGATGAGATTCGTGCTGGTGATATTGGCGCTGTATTGGGCTTCAAGGAAAGTTTTACCGGCGATACACTTTGCGATACCAAAGCACTTGTTCTTGAAACAATTTCCTTCCCTGAGCCGGTTATTTCGATTGCTATTGAACCCAAGAGTTCCAGTGATCAGGAAAAGATGGGTGAGGCTCTCCGCAAGTTGGCCGAAGAAGATCCCACACTTCATGTGAATTCGGATATTGATTCAGGCCAGACCATTCTTCGTGGAATGGGCGAGTTGCATCTTGATATTATCGTTGATCGTTTGTTGCGCGAATTTAGAGTGCAGGCAAATGTTGGTGCTCCGCGTGTTGCGTTCCGTGAATCGATCACGAAACCTGTTAAGGAAGTCAATTACAAGTATGCCAAGCAGTCTGGCGGTAAAGGCCAGTACGGTCATGTTGTTTTCTCCCTGGAACCCGGAGAACGCGGCAGCGGCATTATTTTTGAAAATAAGATCGTCGGCGGTTCCATTCCCAAGGAATACATCAACCCAATTGAAAAAGGCTTCAAGGAAGCTGCTGAAGGCGGCGTTCTTGCTGGATATCCTGTTGTTGATATCAAAGTAACCTTATTCGACGGTTCTTTCCATGAAGTTGACTCAAGCGAAATGGCATTCAAGATGGCCGCCATTTTGGGCTTCAAGGAAGGCGTTCAAAAAGGCCATGCTATTTTGCTCGAGCCGATGATGAAAGTTGAAGTCGTAGTCCCGGAAGAGTATCTTGGTGATGTCATGGGGCAGATTAACAGCCGCCGTGGTTTGATCCAGGGTATGGAAGTCCGTCTTGGAAATGCTCAGGCAGTGAAGGCCATGGTTCCATTGGCTGAAATGTTTGGGTATGCCACACAATTACGGTCCGCTACACAGGGACGCGGCGTATTCAATATGGAATTTGACCACTACGCGCCAGTATCGCAGTCAGTGGCGGAAGAAATCTTAAAAGCATAATCGTTCTTTTCTAAATTAAGGAGTTATTCAAATGGCGAAGGTAAAATTTGACCGCAGCAAACCGCATCTGAATGTAGGGACCATGGGTCACATTGATCATGGGAAAACGACATTGACAGCG
>NZ_JADJSO010000003.1:0-66837 GCF_016711665.1 Candidatus Villigracilis saccharophilus | reverse complement strand
CTGCGCGGTTATGGAAGCAGCTTGCTTATTTTGTCGGCGAGAAAAATTGGGGTGATATTTCAAAAGTGGAGATCAGAAAACTGGCTGAAGAATTAACTGTAGGGAAATTTGAGATCATCGGCAAGGGACAATTTAAAGAGGAATTTGTCACATGCGGCGGCGTGCGTTTGGATGAAGTGAATTTCAAGACCATGCAAAGCCGTGTGGTTGAAAAATTATTTTTCGCGGGTGAAGTTTTGGATATTGACGGTATCACGGGCGGATTCAACTTTCAGTCTTCATGGACGACGGGCTGGCTGGCGGGGAATGCGCTGGCATCAACAGATTAGGAACGGATAAATAAAAAAAGAAACTCTTGGACGAATAATTTTCGCGCAAGAGTCTTTTTCACTTCAAGTAAGTATCCAGAAATTTAATCACCAGATTCACATTTTCTTCTGCTTCAAATTGTGAACCGCCGTGGCCTGCGCCTTCGAGCGAAGTGTAGGTCACCTTGTCCGCGCCGATGACTCCACCAAGTGCGTCTGCCAGATTTTTGTTTTGAATGGGCGGGATATTGCAATCAGCGGTACCGTTTTCAATGAAGAAAGGCGCGTCGTCAGCGGTGATGTAATTCATCGGGTTGGTGGTGGCAACCAGATCAGGGACAGTTTGGATTTCAGCGCCGACCAGTTTTGATTCAGGTGAATTGGCGGCGTTGTGACTTTGCTCACAGCTCGTACCTGCAAATTGCTCATCCATCTTCAAGAAATCTATCGGGCCGAACCAATCCCCAACTGCCTGCACACAACTGGATTGATCTACATTACCAAGGTCACCTTCCAATTCAGCCACGCCGCAGGTGGTGCCGAGCAGTGATACCAAATTCCCACCAGCCGAAGCGCCCCACGCGCCAAATTTTTCAGAGTTGAGATTATAAGCTTGGGCATTCGCGCGCAGGAAGCGGACAGCCGCCTTGGCATCGAATATCTGCGCAGGATATTGCGCTTCGCCGCTTAGCCGATAGTTGATACTCGCCACGGCATAACCAGCCGTGAGGAGTTGATCCACACCCGTCAAGCCCATGCCGTCAGCTTTATCTCCGAACATAAATCCGCCGCCATGGACCATGATGACTACAGGGAACGGTCCTGTGCCTTCGGGAATGTACAGGTCAAGTTTCTGTGTTTGAGAAACAGAGGCATACGCCAGATCGGAGTGAGTCGGGGCGACAGATGAAAAACTGCCTGAGCCGCCCGGCATCACATTTCCGGCGCCGCTGGGGAGGGCAGGGATTTCAGCGGGAGCAGTAGAATTTTCAACAGGGACGGCGGTACTTTCAACGGGGATAGCGGCATTTCCGCCACAGCCAGCCGCGCTCAATACAACTACAAGCGCCAATACCATCAGCGCAAGTTTGGAAACAGGTCTTGCAAAAATTGATTTCATTGTTTTCTCCATTTACATAATGATGTTCAGAACTGTGCTTAGTATTACAAAGACTTGTCAAGAAATCCTGAAGATGGCCTGTTTGTATTCTTGAGATTTTCTTGAGAATGGTATGCTATGATGTTTTTATCAACAAACCCTGAAGGCTTCAAAACCCATCGGGATTCAAACAAGAGGCATACCTATGACCCCAAGAATTCTAGTGGTTGATGATGACCGTTCGATCGTTAAAGTGATTTGCTCGTATCTTGAGCAATCAGGTTATCAAACACTCACAGCGCATGACGGTGAAATGGCATTGCATCAATTACGCCGCGAACGACCCGACCTGGTGATATTGGATCTGATGATGCCCAATCGTGACGGCTGGGAAGTGACTCAGATCGTGCGCGGTGACAAAGCGCTGGCCGCCACACCCATCATTATGCTGACTGCCCGCGTGGAAGATACAGACAAGATCGTAGGCCTTGAACTCGGAGCGGATGATTACATCACCAAGCCATTCAACGCGCGTGAAGTGGTCACACGCGTCAAAGCCCTACTGAGGCGGGTCAAATTGGATCAGTCCCCGAACGCCGCGCCGCACATCTTCGTTTGCGGAAGTTTGAAGCTGGATATTGACCAGCGCATGTTAACGATCGATTCAGATGCCATCGAACTCACCCGCACCGAATTCAATTTATTGGAGGCGTTTTTATCCAATCCGGGCTACACCCTCACCCGCGATGAACTGCTTGAGAAATCCCTTGGATACGCCTACGAAGGCATGGGCCGCGCGCTCGATACACACATCCGCAACCTGCGCCGCAAGATCGAACCAGACCCTGATAACCCAACTTATATTCAGACCATGTATGGCGTTGGATATCGCTTGACAGGAGATAAAAAATGAATCGCTTATGGGTGCGCTTAAGTCTGATGATCAGCGGCGTTTTATTCTTCATGTTCTTTATACAGTTCCTCTCCATCACAATAGACAGATCGGGTTCTGCGTCCGATTTGGATGGGGGATCGCCGATGGATGCGCCCCCCGCCGAAATTCAGGGACGATTGATCGAGTTCATGTTCTTTTCGATCGTGGTGGGAACGGCAGGTAGTTTGATCATTGCGCGGGTTGTCAGCGCCCCAATCAATAATTTATCGAAAGCCGCACAGCGCATCGGCAAAGGGAACTGGATGTCCGCGTCCCTGCGCACGGCAGCCAGGAAATGATCGAACTCGCAGAAACATTTAACAAGATGGCATCTGACCTTGAACACGCGGAGGAATTACGCACGAATTTAATGGCTGATGTGTCGCATGAATTACGCACACCACTTGCGGTACTCGAAGGAAATCTGCGCGCCGTGCTCGACCATGTATACACCCTCGATGAATCTGAAATTGCGAATCTTTACGGGCAAACACGCCACTTGATCCGCCTGGTCAATGATCTGCGCGAACTTTCGCTGGCAGAGTCGGGGAATTTGCATTTGGAAAAAATCCCGACGGATCTACAAATGTTGATCAGCGAATCTTTGCAAGCCATCGAACCGCTCTCAGCCGAAAAAAATATTCAAATGGAAAACGAACCAGTTCAAATGTCTGCAGTGAGCGTGGATCCGTTTCGCATTCGTCAGGCACTGTTCAATCTTCTATCCAACGCCTTAAGGCATACTCCTGAAAATGGAAAAATATCCATCACGTCCGCTAGTCATGAAAAAGAAATCGTTATATCCATTCGGGACACAGGTGACGGTCTGACGCCCGATGAGCTTGCTTCTGTTTTTAATCGTTTTTATCGCGCCGATAAATCGCGCGCGCGCGAAACAGGCGGCACCGGATTGGGGCTGTCCATCGTGAGAGCCATCATCACAGCGCACGGCGGCAATGTGCAAGCTCGAAGTGACGGCAAAGGGTTGGGAAGCACCTTTTCATTTTCAATTCCCCGCTAACAAATTCAATTTCTACATTGACCATCCGCCAGTCATCCCGTAAAATCCGTCTTAAAAATTATATATAATTTCAAAGAGGATTCAGAATGACAAAATATCGAATTTTTTATTGGAAACATATCCCCTCTTCAATCGTTGTTGAAGGCGATGGAAGAACGGTCAAGAAACAACTCTCACAAAAAATCCAAAACGCGATTGATGCGTACGCGATGGCTGAAGGTTTAACGGGAACAACGGAATATGCGGCGCAGTATAAACGTGGACCGTGGATCGAACGGGATGGCGCGCCTGAAGAAGTTGCCGACGCGCTTCTTTCTGAACTGGAAGTTGAGTTTGCGAAAATAGAGATTCCGCGCCGAGAGGCAAAAACCACTTAACCACAAAGGACACGACACTTGCACCGCACGCAAGTGCAGGTGAGGGCCACAAAGAAAGATAAAAACTGTAGTTTCGCCAAATTATAGAATAGAACCTTAAAAACTTGCGCAATCGCGCCACAACCCGACAGATTAAGCATGCAAAAGCAGGAAGGCCGGAAGCCCCCCAAGGAACCGGAGCGTGGAATTGCTGCCGTACTTTCCGCCAGGTAGCAACACGTTCAACAGGCAGGAAGGATTGCAGGTTCTCCACCTGTTGAGGTTGCTTTTGATCTCGTGGATGAAACGTTCTCAGGAGAGCCTGGAAAGAGAGCGCTGTGTTGACGTTTGCAATCAGAGGAGTGGTTGGGTTTGTAGGTGAGCATGGCACAGTATTGTAAATAGTTGATCGCCAGCACCACGACCGCAAACCACTTTTCAATGGCTCGAAGGATTGCAGACGGAAGTCACCGAGACGAGGACTTGAGATAGAGATTATCGACTTGACCGGCCAACGCTTTTGGTAATTCCTCAAGGCCCCTGAGCCGAAGGGAAGTGTCTGTCAAAGGAAGTACTTGGGGAAGTGATCCCTTGGGCGCTTCTTTGAGATGATCACGTAGACTTCCTGCTGAACGTTTTCAATATGTCCGGGCCACGGTGCGGACGTAAAAGTTCGAGCAGGCTGGGTCGCCTGCAGCCTCCAGAGTGATCTTCTGGTAAGGCTTGTGCCTGAGCGTTTGGTTGTAGAGATGACACGTTGCTTCTCTATTTTTCGATTGGATTTGAGGCACACACTACCCGCCATTTCTGACGCGGCAGAATTTTGATCAACTTTGCAGAGGAGTACCAAGAGTCAAACAAGACGTAGACTTGGCACCCTGCGGGCAGAAGTTCTTTCAGTTCGATCAACATCCCGCGTGCCAGGTTGTACTTACTACGATACAGCAAGCGGTTGTCTTTGGATCGTTCACGATTGAGTTGACGGACTTTCTTCTCGCGTAAATACAGCCGCGTGCGAACAGAAAGCTGAACGGTCCGATCTGGTGGAGTTCGACATATACATAGCCATTGCTCCAGGATTGCTTCTTCTTGCTGCTCTCGTTGTGATTGTGATGAATATCCACGGCTTGCAAACTCCGTGGCTTTTCCTTTTTACCCAGACTGTCATCCAGCCCGGCCATGATCTTGATCGGCAAGCCCGCTTGGCTGGCAAGTTCCGGGCTTAGCATGAATTTCTTGTTCCCGATCAGGTCCACCTCCACGGACTTTCTCGAAAGAAATCCGCCAGCGCTTATCAAGTGAAACATGGAACAGCGTGATAGGTCGCTCAGTGTCTTTCTCTGGTTACAGACGATCAAGGCATCTACGATCTGAAGTAAGTGTCGGATCTGCGGTTGGTAAAGTGCAAGTTGAGAGCAAAAATATATGTCGCTAATGCTTCAGAATGTTGTACAATCACGGGGAGCATTGGGAACCCTCTGGTCTTTGGATTGGTGCAAACTTATCCTACCAGATTTTCCAATGCTCATTCCATTATTTTGGCGAAACTACAGAATAAAAGACTTTCTTCGCGGCCTTTGCGGTTCAAAAAATATGACAAAAAAACATACTATCATCCTGCAACCTTCAGGATCCCGCGGACAGGTGGAAGAAGGGATTTCCATTCGTTCCGCCGCGCGTGACTTGGGTGTGGAGATCGAATCCATTTGCGCTGAGAATGCCACTTGCGGCAAGTGTATGGTTTTAATTGAAGAAGGCCGCTTCGAGAAATACAACATGGATTCACGGCGCGAGAATGTTTCGCCCGTGACCACTGAAGAAGCCGCGTACTTTGCCCGCAGACCCAAGTTATTAAAAGATAAAGGCTGGGAAGTGGGGCAGGTGCGGCTTTCCTGCCAATGCAAGATACACGGTGATGTGTTGATCAACGTGCCTGAGGAAAGCCGTGGAAACAAGCAGATCGTCCGCAAGAGTGCCACGCAGCGGGAGATCGAGATCAAACCTGCCATCCGAAAATACCTTGTCACGATGTCTCCGCCGAATTTAGAACGTCCCATCGCGGATTGGGAACGCCTCGCGAAGGGATTGGAAACATCCATGGCTTTGGTGCGCGGCACGGAAGAAAAACTTCCGCGCTGGCATGAGATGGAAATTGATTATCAATGCCTGCGGACGTTATCGTCCACCCTGCGTGATGCAAAATGGAACGTGACTGTTTCAGTTTGGCAGGATCGGGAAGTTGTGCAGGTTCAGGCTGGCTATCACGAAGATAGTTACGGGGCGGCTGTGGATATCGGTTCTACAACTGTCGCTTTATATTTATGTAATTTGCGCACTGGTGAAATGCTTGCCGCAGGAATCTGAGATGAATCCACAGATCGTGTATGGCGAGGATGTGATGTCCCGTATTCAATACACAATCGAGCATAAAGATGGGCTTGAGAAGTTGCATAAAGCGATTATTGCCACGTTGAATAAATTGCTCAAGCAAGCCGCGAAGACTGCCAAGATAAAAACTGAAGATATTCTAGAGATGGTATTGGTTGGCAACTCGACCATGCATCATCTTTTGCTAAACCTGCATCCAAAGGACTTGGGGCTTGCTCCATTTGTACCTGCGATCCATAAGTCGGTGGATGTGAAGGCACGTGAACTGGGATTGCATATCAATTTGGCTGGCAATATTCATATCCTGCCTACGATCGCATCGTTTGTCGGTGCGGATACCAGCGCGATGATCCTCGCAGAAGAACCGCACAAGCAGGATGAAAATTGGCTATTGATTGATGTCGGAACGAATGCGGAACTTGTTTTGGGAAATCGCAAACGATTGGTGTGCACATCCACGCCCACTGGACCTGCGCTCGAAGGCGCGCATGTGGAGTATGGAATGCGAGCCGCGCCGGGCGCAATGGAACGTATCATTATTGACGAGAACACACTGGAACCCAAATATAAGGTTATCGGTGTGGACGGTTGGAATATAGATCACGCTGACTTCAAAGGTAAGGTCAAGGGAATCTGCGGGTCAGCCATCATTGACGGAGTGGCAGAATTATTCCGGGCAGGGATTGTGGACTCTCGCGGTAAGTTCAAGACCGGGTTAAGTTCGAATCGTATCCGAAAGGGGGAGAGCGGCTGGGAGTATGTCATTGCCTGGGCTGATGAAACTTCCATTGGCCGCGACATCCCCATGACCCAGCAGGATGTGAGACAAATTCAATTGGCGAAGGCTGCGTTATTCACCGCGGCGCGAACATTATTGAAGCGCTCTGGTTTAGAATCTCCTGATAAAATCATCCTTGCGGGCGGCTTTGGAAGTTATATTGATAAGGAAAAAGCCATGCTGATCGGATTGATTCCCGATTGTGTTTTGGATAATGTATATGCCGTTGGCAATGCCGCAGGAGATGGCGCGCGGATTGCGCTGCTAAATATTGAAAAGCGCAGGGAAATTGAATCGGTGGCACGCAAGGTTGAAAGATTTGAATTACCAACTGATCCTGAGTTCCAAAATCAATTCATGCTTGCGACAAGTTTCCCACATATGAGCGAGGCGTTCCCGCATATCGCGCATTTGATTCCCAATCGGGTGGCGGATCCGATGGCGAAGAAATTTATGGTCAAATAAAAACATTAACCACAAAGTGTCACGAAGGCACACGAAGGAAAAGATTTTTAAAACCTTTGTAACCCTTTGTCTCCTTCGTGGTAAAAAGGAGAGCAGATGAATAAATTTTTGGAAAGATTGAACGGCGGGGAGATCCTTGTTGCGGACGGGGCAACAGGATCAAATTTGCAGAAGATGGGACTCAAGCCGGGTAAGCCACCAGAGGATCTCATCATTGACGATCCCGATACACTTTTGAAATTGGCAAGCTTTTTCGCCCAGGCAGGCTCGGATATTATTCTCACCTGTACCTTCGGCGGGACGCGCATGAGAATGAAGGATTCAAAATATCAGGATCGAATGCCTGAGGTAAATATGCGGGCTGTTGAGATCGCGCGCAAAGCCGCCTCTCTCAACAATGGCATGGTTGCTGGCTCCATGGGACCCGTGGGCGGGCTTCTTAAGCCTTACGGTCCGCTTGAACCAGAGGATGTAAAAGCCACGTTTGCAGAACAAGCCAAGGCATTAGCCGAAGGTGGTGTGGATTTGTTATTGATCGAAACCATGTTTTCCTTCGAAGAAACCAACGCGGCCTTTGAAGGAGCACGTTCTGTGACCGACCTGCCGATCGTTGTCTCTTTCAGCTATGATCGCGGTGTCCGTACCATGATGGGTGTCAAGCCGAAGGATGTAATCAAACGGTACACTGAAATGGGCGCTGTGATGATCGGCGCAAATTGCGGGACAACGCTTGAGAATATGGAATCGGTTGTCAAGGAATATGCGGCAACAGTGCCGAATTTTCCGTTGTGGGTCAAGCCAAACGCGGGCGTTCCACACATGGACATTCAGACTGAGCAGGGTGTCTACGATATGACCCCAGAAGATATGGGGAATTATGCAAAGAAATATGTTGAGCTGGGAGCGAAGGTTGTGGGCGGTTGCTGCGGAAATACTCCCGAACATATCGCGGCAATTGCGAAAGCAGTCAAATAGATTTGATAATCAATGATAAAGAGCCTCGGATTTTTACCGAGGCTCTTATTGTGCGCCCAGCACGGGCGTTGACTAGAGGGTGAAAGACCCTTACAGAGGTTGATTGCACCAACTGTTAGCGGAAGGCAAGGGCGTTACCGCGAGGTGAGGTCTGAAGGAAGCCGGAAGCAAACCTGCGACTTGAGGAACACGAAGCGCATGAGAGGCTGTCCAAGTCGGGCGAGTTGGCAATAAGCAACGAAGCCCAATGCAATCAAGGGCTTGGGAAGTAAATGCGACAAGGGTGCAGGGAAAGCCAACGTTCTTACCTGGGGAGACCTGTCATCAAGCTGAAAGGCAACCCTGCTTGTGAAAGCAGATTGAGATGGCAGGAGTCAGCAGAAGCCATAGTACCGGAAAAAAAAAGAAGACGGGAAGGGCTGAACAAAGAGAGGATTAGTACAGTGAGCAGTTTGAGGAATGAACAAGGAAGGCAGAAACTCTCAGATAGGGAGACTGATGGACAAGCGAAGCAGGTGAAGCCTGCGGGACTTGTTCAGAGCGCCGAGCCGTTCCCAACACGAGACAATGGAAAATCCGACGTAAGGACGTGGGAAGCGGTGTTCGAGAGGGAGAACATGCAGACCGCGTTGAAGCGAGTAGAGAGCAATAAAGGAGCGGCAGGAATAGATGGAATGAAAGTGGAAGACCTGCGCGACTACTTGAAGGCGCACTGGCAAGAAGTGCGCGAGACTCTTGAAAGTGGGAAGTATCGGCCAAGCCCTGTTCGGCGGGTAGAAATACCAAAGTCGGATGGCGGAGTGAGGCAACTGGGCATACCGACAGTGATAGACCGGGTAATCCAGCAAGCGATAGCGCAAGTGTTGAGTCCGATGTTCGAAGAAATCTTTTCAACGCAGAGCTACGGGTTTCGACCCGGGCGAAGCGCGCATCAAGCCGTACAGCAAAGTCAGGAGTACATCCGAGAAGGCTACGACTGGGTCGTGGATATAGACTTGGAGAAATTTTTCGACCGAGTTAATCACGACATGCTGATGGCAAGAGTGGCGCGCGTGGTGAAAGACAAGCGAGTACTGAAGCTCATCCGAGCGTACCTGAATAGTGGCGTGATGGTGAACGGAGTGGTGATGGAGACAGAAGAAGGGACACCTCAAGGTGGCCCGTTATCGCCATTACTTTCGAATGTCATGCTGAATGATCTGGACAGGGAGTTGGAAGAGCGAGGACACAAGTTTGTGAGATATGCGGACGATTGCAATATCTACGTGAAAACGGAGAGAGCTGGAGAACGGGTACTGGAAAGTGTGAAGCGGTATCTGGAGAAGAAGTTGAAGTTGAAAGTGAACCCGAAGAAGAGCAAGGTCGAACGAGCGACACGGGCGAAATTTCTAGGATTCAGTTTCTGGAAACGGAAGGGAGAAGTATTCATCCGAATAGCGAACCGGACGAAGGAACGCTTTGCGGAGAAGATACGCCACCTGACGAAGCGAACGCGCTCAGGCGAGATGGAAGAACTCATCCGTCAAATCAATCGATATCTGATTGGCTGGATGGGATACTACCGACTGGCAAGAACGCCGAGTGTGTTTCAGGGACTGGACGAATGGATTAGACGGAGACTGAGACAGATGCAGTGGAAACGCTGGAAGAAAGGGACGACGCGCTATCGGGAAATTGTGAAGCTTGGAGTGCCAAAAGGACGAGCGGCACTTGGAGCAGTTGGTACAAGTCCGTGGCGAATGTCGCACAGCCCAGTGATACATGAAGCCCTAAGCAACGCGTATTGGCGCAGCCTAGGGCTTGAAAGCATGTTGGAACGATACAACAAAGTACGTTATTCTTTTTGAACCGCCGGATGCGGACCCGCATGTCCGGTGGTGTGAGAGGGGGCGGTTAATCGCCGCCCCCCCCCCCCCCCCCCCCCCCCCCCCCCCCCCGGGGGCGCGCCGGGGGGGGGGGACCGGGGGGAGCCGGAGCCCCCCCCCCCCCCCCCCCCCCTGGGGCGGGGGGCCCCGGGGCCCCCGCCCCCCCCGGGACCCCCCCCCCGCCGGCCCCGGGCGGGGGCCGGCCCCCCCCCCCGGCCCAGGCCCCGGGGGCTGGCGGGCCCCGGGCGGGGGGGGCCCCCCCCCCGGGGAAGGGGGGCGGCCCGGGGCCCGGGGGGGGCCGCCCCCCCCGCGGGGGGGGGGGGGCGGGCCGCCCCGCCGCCGGGGCGCCCCCCCCCCCCCGGGCGGGGGGGGGGGGGGGGCCGCGGGGCAGGGCGGGGGCCCCCCGCGCCCCCCTTGGGGGGGGGGGGGGGGGGGCGGCCCGGGGCCGGGGGGGGCGGCGCCGGGGGGGGGGGCGGGGGGGGGGCCGGCCCGGGGCCGCCCCGGGCGGGGCCCCCGGGGGGGGTGTGGGGCCGGGGGGCCGGCGCGGGGGCGGGGCCCGCGGGGCCGGGGGGGGGGGCCGGGGGGGGCCCGGGGCCCCGGGCCCCGCGGGGGCCGGGGGGGGGGGGGCGCCCCCCCCGGGGGGCCCGGGCGGGGGGGGGGGGGCGCCCCGGGGGGGGGGCCGGCCGCCCCCGGGCGGGGGGGGGGCGCGCGGCGGGGGGGGGGGGGCGGGGCCCGGCGCCGCCGCCCCCGGCGGCGGGGCCACCGGCCCGGGGGGGGGGGGGGGGGGGCGCCGCCCCCCGCCGGCCCCCGGGCCCGCCGGGGGGGGGGGGGCCCCCCGGCGGGGCCGCGGCCCGGCGGGGCGGGGGGGGGGGGGGCCCCCGCCGGCCCGCCGGGCCCCCCGCCCGCGCCCCGGGCCGGGCACCCCGGGCGGGGGGGCCGCGGGCCCCCCCCGGCGGCACGGCCGCGGGGGCCCCGGCCGGGCGGGGGGGGGCCCCCCCGGGCCGCAGGGGGGGGGGCGGGCCAGGGGGCAGGGGGACGGGGGCCGGGGCGGGGGGGGGCGGGGGGGGGGGGGGGCCGGCCCGGCGCCGGCCGCGCGGGGGGGGGCCGCGGGGGGGCGGGGGGGCGGGGGCGGGGCCAAGGGGAATGTGGGGGGGGGGGGGGGGGGGGGGCCGGGGGGGTCCCCGCCCCCGGGGGAACGGGGCCGGGGGGGTGTGGGAAGCCCGGGCCGGGGCGCCCCGCCGGGGGGGGCGGGGGGAAGGGGGGGGGGGGGGGGGGGGGGGGGGGGGGGGGGCGGCCGGGTCCTCCGGGGGGCCCTTCCCCTGGGTCCTTTCGGGCCGCGGGGGGGGGGGGGGGCCCCGCGGTTGGAAGGGGGGGGGGGGGGGGGCCGGGCCCCCCGGGGGGGGGGGGGGGGGCCCCCGCCGGGGGGGGGGGGGGCCCGGGGGCAGGGGGGGGGGGGGGGACGGGGGCCCCGGGGAGGGTGGGTCCCGGGGGGGGTTTTCGGGGGGGGGCTTGGGGGGCCGGGGGGGGGGGGGGGGGGGGGGGGGGGGGGGGGGGGGGGGGGGAAGGGGGGGGGCGGGGGGGGCGGCCCCGCCCCCCGGCCCGGGGGCGGGGGGGGCGGGGGGGGGCGCCCGGGCGGGGGGGGGGGGGGGGGGGGGGGGGGGGGGAAGTGGGAGGCTTTCTTTGGGGTCGATCACTAAAGATCTAAAACATGGATTTCAATGCTCCTAAAATCTTATACTTCAAACTGGTTCCTATCACAAACGAAATCGTTTTTTCGTTATAATCCTTTCCATGAATGCCAAATTTATTATCAGGCGCGACCTGCCGAGGCAAATCATCGCCGTCTTGGTTGGTGGACTTTTTTGTTTCTTGCCATTGTCCTAACCTGGACTTTGGGATACCAACTATTTTATGCCGGACGCATCTTCCCAGGCGTCTCTGTGGCAGGCGTGGACCTTTCGGCCTCGCTCCCAATGATGCCGCGTTAAAGTTAAACCAAACCTTGTCCTATCCCATTACCGGCAAAATATTATTCCGTGATGCAGACAAATTATGGGTCGCATCTCCTGCGGAACTGGGGATGGTCTTTGATCCATCCGCGAGCTCACTGGCTGCCTATAAATACGGGCGTTCCGGCGGTGTGTTTGGCGCACTCGCCAGTCAAGTTAGAGCGGGCGGACTGGGTTCGGATGTTGCGCCTGTGATCATCTTTGACCAACGTGTGGCGTACACCTATTTGCAAAATATAGCTGTTCAGGTGGATACGCCTGTTCTTGAGGCCAGTCTGCGCGTGGACGGTACGAATGTTATTGCCGAGCCGGGTCAATTGGGGCGTTTCCTTTAATCTTGATGCGACCCTGATCTACCTCGGCGCACAACTGCAATCTTTCCGAGATGGCGAAGTGGCGCTGGTCATTCAGGAATCCGCTCCCAGACTATTGGATGTTTCCTCCCAGGCAGAAGCTGCTCGCCAGATCCTGAGCCAGCCGTTGAATCTCACGCTTCCGAATTTCCGTGAAGGGGATCCTGGTCCGTGGACCTACGATGTCTCTGTGTTGGTGAACATGCTTGGCGTGACGATCGATGATTCCAGCGGCACAGCCCAGATGAAGGTTGGGTTGGATCGTGTGGCATTGCGGAATACCCTGACAGAATTAAAAACATTCGTAGACCGACAACCTGATAATGCAAGGTTTGTTTTTAACGATGGTACTAGCCAGATCGAGCCGATCGCTGTTTCAACGATTGGCCGCTCCATGGATGTCGAAGCCAGCATCGCTGCCATTAATGAGGCGCTCTTGCGTGGAGAGCACACGGTTGCGCTTTCCGTTTCAGAAGAACAACCCGCGGTAGCTGATACAGCCACTGGCGCGGAATTAGGCGTCGTGCAATTGGTCGGTGAACAGACCACTTATTTCTACGGCTCCAGCGATGCGCGCATCCAGAATATTGTCGCTGCCGCTGAGCGTTATCATGGATTATTGGTGGCGCCCGGCGAGACATTTTCCATGGGCAGTGTGCTGGGTGACGTGAGTCTTGAAAACGGATTTGCCGAGGCGCTGATCATTTATGGCGGGCGCACCATCAAAGGGGTGGGTGGAGGCGTCTGTCAGGTCAGCACCACCCTTTTCAGAACCGTATTCTTTGCAGGTTATCCTGTTGCTGAGAGATATTCCCATGCGTATCGAGTTTCATACTATGAAATGGATGCCAGCGGATCAGTTGACACGAATTTTGCCGGCATGGATGCAACCGTCTACTTCCCGCTCGTTGATTTTAAATTTGTGAACGATTCAACTTCGTGGTTGTTGATGGAAACCTATGTCAATGTTGGCGCGCGTAGCATTACCTGGAAGTTGTATTCCACTTCTGACGGGCGTAGTGTCACATGGGAAACGACTGGTCCTTCCAATGTCGTTCCGCCACCCGAACCGCTTTTTGAAGAGAATTCAGAATTAAGAAAGAACGAGATCAAGCAAATTGACTACGCCGCACAGGGCGCAGATGTCAATGTCACCCGTACGGTTTGGATCAATGGACAGGTTTATTTTACAGATCAATTCCAAACTCATTACCAACCGTGGCAGGCGATCTGTCAGTATGGGCCTGACACAGAAGACCCCGAGAAAAAAGCCAGAAAAAACAATCAATGCCTCTCGCCCAGCAATTAAAATTCGACCTGAATTCACATGGTACAATCTTTTTAGTAAAAGGAGAAACTATGGTTAGCACAGAACTTCTTGAAATATTACGTTGCCCAAACTGCGTGCGCGAAAAGCAGGGCCTGCTGGTCTTGCATAAAGATACGTGGCTTGTTTGTCAGGATTGCAGCCGCAAGTACCCGATCGTGGACGACATCCCCGTCATGTTGATCGACGAAGGGGATAAGTGGGTCAACACCGCACAAGACGCGCTCCCAGTTCCGCCGCCTTCCAAATAAAAATGCACGCACTGCTGGCTGAATTAACCAGTGGAGACGATGTCCGCGCAGAAAATTCCATTCCCGCGATCGTTGAGTTGGGAATGACGGCGATTCCAGCTTTACTGGAATTGGCTCGCGCCGAGGATGCTGATTCTCGCTGGTGGGCGGTACGCGCCCTCGCTGCTTCGCCTCACACGCGGACCGAGGACCTGATTCCGCTCCTCAGCGACTCAACCCCGGAAGTGCGAGCCGCTGCAGCGCTGGCGCTCTGCAATCATCCTCATGAAAGCGCGGTTGATGCATTGAGCCGGAGTCTGTTTGATGCGGATGCACTGACAGCGGGGCTGGCGGGAACTGCTCTTGTTAAAATCGGAAGCCCTTCGGTACCGAATCTGCTTGAGATTATGAAAGGGGCGCCGATGGGCGTCCAAATTTTGGCATTGCGTGCATTATCCGATCTACGAGATCATCGCGCGATCCCTGTGATGATGAAAGTTCTAAATGAAGAATCCGCTGTGCTGCATTATTGGGCACAGGAAGGCTTGCAGAAACTCGGATTGGATATGGTATACGGCAAGCCATAAGGTTGTACAAAATAATGAATCGTGACTCTTTGAAGAAAATAAGATTTCCAAAGTTATCCATTGGACAGTTGGTCTTTTGGGTCTTTACAATAGCACTAAGTGTAGGTGCGTATATTTTTGTGGGGAACTTGACCGCGTGTTGGAATTTAACCAATTTGCCGGGGATCGCTCCTGCCCAATGTGGTCAATCAAATGGGACCAGTCAGTTTAATCCTGAGGGCACGCCCATTGCGCCTGCAGATCTACCCCCCACGCCGGTTATTGCTCCTATTGTTGATCTGCCGCCTGCCTGGGATGGCGCGAGCCGCATCAATATCCTTTTCATTGGCTTGGATGCCCGTGACCTTGAATCACAGGATGGCCCTCCGCGTTCCGATACGATGATGCTGATCACGATCGATCCGCTTACCAAAACTGCGGGTATGTTGTCCATTCCACGTGATATGTGGGTGAATATCCCGGGCTTTGGATACAGCCGTATTAACACTGCTTATTCCAGCGGAGAAGGTGCGCAGCTGCCGGGTGGTGGTCCTGCGCTTGCCATGAAGACCGTTTCCAATTTTATCGGTGTTCCAGTTGATTATTTCCTGCAGGTTGATTTTGCCGTATTCACCGACGTGGTTGATATGCTTGGATGTATCGAAGTCAACCCAACTGAAGATATGATCCTTGATCCGGTCGGCTCAGGTACTGATCACTTTAAGCTTACCTGGGGCGGTACAAGACAACTTTGCCAGGGCTGGAAGGTGCTGGCTTATGCCCGCAACCGTCACACTTCAGGTGGCGATTTTGACCGCGCCAAACGCCAGCAGGAAGTTGTTCTTGCCTTGCAGAAAAAGGTGTTTGACCCTGAGGTATTTCCGTCCCTGATCGCCAAAGCGCCGCAAATGTATCAGGAATTGTCGTATGGTATTCATACCAACATGCCCTTTGATGATGCCCTTAAACTGGCTGTGCTTGCCAAAGATATTTCACGGGACAGTATTAAATCCGGTGTGATCGATACCACTATGGTGACATTTGATAATGTCACCCTTGGCGGACAGAACGCCAGTATTATGAAACCGATTGCGGATAAGATCCGTGTTTTGCGCGATGAGATCTTTACATCTACCGGTCCGCTCAGCCCGATCGCGCAGGGTGATGTTCCCGCCTTGATGCGTGAGGAAGCGGCTCGAGTGCGCGTCTTGGATGGTACTTTTACCCCAGGTCTTGACCAGCGTGCAGGCACCTACTTTCAGTCTCAGGGCATGAATGTAACGGAAGTAGGTTCTGCGGCAGAAGCATACTCTCAAACCACTGTGATCGTGTACGGCTCCAAACTTTACACAGTGAAGTACCTGCAGACCACTTTCGGGTTCACAGATAAACAGATCAAATTCGTCTCGGACCCAGCCTCCACCGTGGATATCGAAATAAGGATCGGTTCTGATATTGCAGGTAATATCCCGTAAATCTTGATAAGCTAGTTTAAATAAAAAAACTCGCGGCATCAGCCGCGAGTTTTTTTATTATTTCGGAAAATTTATCCCCAACCTTGATTGCGAATAAAATCAGAGATCATCGGGATCTTCACATCCTGACCCTGATAAGCCTGATAGGCCCACCACAGCATGATGAGGAAAAGGACAGCGCCAAATCCGCAGGTAACTGTCGAGAGGATGGAAAGCACAACGGTTGCTACCAAAGATTGGACCGCGTTAAACTTAACATATGGACGGTTTTTCTTATCTTCCATAAAAAGAGCAACGAGAGCGATGATAGGGATGAGATAGCCGAGCATTGCCCATAACTTATCATCACTGGTGATCTCAGGGGACATTGGTTCTTGAGACATAATTAACTCCTCCGAATAGATTGGTTTGAATTTTTATTATTTTACAACCAATCCCCTTATCATGCAACCAACATAAATATCCATGAGTACTGGTAATCCTTTTCTCCTTTTATGCCTTGCAGGTAATTTTATTCAAGGGTTATGTATATGTTAAAATCAAACCCATGTCCATTCGCGTTGTATTCATGGGTTCCCCTGAATTTGCTTTGCCCACTCTTTCATCATTGGCAAATTCATATCAAGTTGTTGGCGTCGTCACGCAGCCAGACCGCGCTTCGGGTCGCGGAAGGGAATTGAAAGCGCCGCCTGTAAAACCTCTAGCCCTTACTCTACATATTCCTGTCATCCAGCCCGAAAAATTACGATTGCCTGAACCGATGGAGCAGCTCCGAGCATGGGCGCCTGACCTGATCGTTGTTGCCGCTTTTGGTCAGATCCTGAAAAAAGACGTTCTTGAACTTCCAAAGTTTGGGTGCATCAATGTACACGCCTCATTACTTCCACGCTGGCGGGGGGCGGCTCCGATCAATGCTGCGATATTGGCAGGCGATGAAGAGACGGGTGTGACCATCATGAAAATGGATGTGGGATTGGATACCGGTCCGACGTATGTTAAGCGATCCATCCGCCTCAAACCTGACGATACGACTGGTTCGGTTTTAGGAATATTATCCACACTGGGAGCTGTTCTACTTAACGAAAATCTTTCGGATATCATTTCTGGAAAACTAAAGACACAACCTCAGCCCGCAGAAGGCGCAACCTACGCTCCCATGCTGAAGAAAGAAGATGGCTTATTGGATTTCACACAGCCAGCCATTGAATTGGAACGACGCGTACGCGCGATGAATCCATGGCCGGGCGCATGGTTTGAATGGGACGGGAATCCACTCAAGGTTGCGCGCGCATCCGTTGTCTGCGTAGAAAAAGGATTGGCTAGCGGAAGCAGATTCACGGTCGAGGGCAGACCCGCTGTCATGTCTGCGGATGGCGCACTGGTTCTTGAGGAAATTCAACCCGCGGGCAAGAAAGTCATGTCGGGCAGGTCGTTCCTCGCAGGTGCGCGTGAATGGACAGCTTTTGCGTAGCGTATCGAAGTCATGAGGGTTGTATCCCTCAAATCATTTTTTATGGAGAAAATAATGTCTAATGTGAAAGTGTTTGTTGCGGAGTTTATCGGGACTTTTACGCTTGTGTTCGTGGGGATGGGAGCGGCGATCGTAAACGCTGGGTTGGTCGGTATCGCGCTTGCGGAAGGTTTTGTTTTGGCCGTCTTTATTTATGCCTACGGACATATCTCGGGCGCACACCTGAACCCGGCTGTGACGTTTGGCCTCGCGTTGAACGGTACCATTAAATGGGCGCAGACCGCATTTTATTGGATCGCGCAATTCGCAGGCGCAGCATTGGCGGCGTATCTGCTTAAGCTTTTTGTGGGCGTGGTTGGCGCCACCATTGACCCCGGCGCGACAGTGGGAGCGCTGACGGATGCGGCTCCAATCATGGCGATGAGTGTCGAGGTCATTTTAACTTTCCTGCTCGTTAACACATTTTTGCATACCGTTGTTTCAGGCAAGCGCGGCGAATTTGCAGGGTTGGCGGTCGGTATGACATATGCCTTTGCCATCATGGCTGGATTGCCATTTACAGGCGCTTCCATGAATCCTGCGCGGACTTTCGGTCCGGCGATTTTTGCCCTCCCGAGCTTTTCAAATGTTTATACATACGTGATCTATTTCTTCGGTCCATTGATCGGTTCAACACTTGCGGTGCTTGTCTATAATTTTTTCAAAAGCGAAGATGAAATAATCGAAGATGATGAAGACGAAATGGATGATGCTGAAGAAATTCCCGCTGAAGCCTAAATAGATCAGTCTGAATTGCACAAAATGAGAGAGTAGTTTCCACGAAAATTGGAAACTACTTTTTTTATCTCTCCAGCATTAGGATACACGAGGGGAGTGCAAATACAGGCGTGTGAAGTATTCAAGAACATCAGGTTGAATAACTTCAATAATGGCTAAAAAGATGTGTCATGCTGAGGGATATTTTTTTCCGCAGCATTCTTCCCCAGATCGATTCTACGGCCGCTGAAGCATGTTTCCTGTGGTTGACATGACAAATTTTTGGGCTTATTCATCTCACGTTGAATAGTGTGAGATGCTGCGATATAATAATTGTGAAGAATTTCTCAAACTAGTCAGTCCATAGGAGATATTATGCCAACCACAATTGAAAACCTGAAAGAGTCGTTTGCAGGAGAGTCAGGCTAACCAGAAATATCGCGCATTTGCAAAGAAAGCAGAAAGGGATGGCTTCCCGAATGTGGCGCGTTTGTTCCGCACCACTGCGGAGGCAGAGCGGATCCACGCTGAGGGGCATTTGGCCTCATTGGAGGGGATCGGTTCCACTGCTGATAATTTGCAGGCAGCCATTGAAGGCGAGACTTACGAGACCGTTACCATGTATCCACCGATGTTCGAACAGGCAAAAGCTGATGACCACAAAGCCAGACGAATGTTTGGATATGCGTTGGATGCAGAAGCCGTCCATGCCAAATTGTATGCGCTTGCTTTGGAAGCGGTGAAAGCGGGAAAGGACATGACCGATGTGGAGTTCTATCTTTGCCCGGTCTGCGGCAATATTGAATTGGGAAAACCAACCGAGCCATGCAAGGTCTGTGGTGCGAAAGCTGATAAATTTATTTTGGTTTAGTTCCGAAACAGAATCTGATAATTCCCGTCGAAAGGCGGGAATTGTGTTTTAGATACAATTAGGGCAAAGTGAATACAGTGGCTAAGTGATAATCAGTATTTAATCTTTTTTGTTTTACAATTGCAAAAAGCTTCGTAATTGATCGGCTCTTTTTTCAACGTTATTTTTTCGAATTTTAAAAAGATAAGGAAAAGTTCCATGCCAAAATATGTTGCTGCAATAGATCAAGGTACGACCAGTACCCGCTGCATGATCTTTGATCATGATGGAAACGTAGCTGCTGTTGACCAGAAGGAACACCGCCAAATTTTTCCAAAGCCAGGCTGGGTTGAGCATGATCCAATGGAGATATGGACTCGCGTACAGGAAGTAATGTGGGGCGCGCTTGAGAAGATGGACCGTGGTCATATGACAGAAGTAAGTGAGATCGCGGCTATCGGCATTACGAATCAACGTGAGACGACACTGGTCTGGGACAGGAATACTGGTCAGCCAATTTATAATGCCATCGTCTGGCAGGATACGCGCACGGATGTGATTTGTGCCAAACTCGCGAAAAACGGCGGGCAGGATCGTTTCCGAAAAAAGACTGGCCTGCCTTTAGCCACATATTTTTCAGGGCCAAAAGTCAAATGGATATTGGATAATGTCAAAGGCGCGCGTGCCAGGGCGAAAAGCGGGGAGTTGTTGTTCGGCAATATTGACACCTGGATCATTTGGAATTTGATCGGCGAGCATGTTACCGATGTGACCAATGCCTCACGTACATTGTTGATGAACCTCAAAACACTGGATTGGGATGACGAGATCCTGAAGTTGATGGGGATTCCACGCGCGATGCTTCCACAGATCAGATCATCTTCTGAAGTGTATGGAAATGTCAAAGCAGGGCGATTACAGGGGATTCCTGTCGCGGGAGATTTGGGTGACCAGCAAGCTGCCCTTTTTGGTCAAACCTGTTTCAGTGCGGGTGAGGCCAAGAATACCTATGGAACAGGTTGTTTCATGCTGATGAATACTGGCGAGAAACCTGTTCAAAGCAAGGCAGGCTTGCTCACAACGCTCGCCTATAAGATCGGGAACCAAAAGGCAGTTTACGCTTTGGAAGGTTCGATCGCGATCGCGGGAGCGCTGATCCAGTGGCTGCGAGACAATTTGGGACTGATCCAATCCTCTGTAGATGTGGAAGCACTCGCAAAATCAGTTGAGGACAGCGGCGGCATATATTTTGTTCCTGCCTTCTCTGGATTGTATGCGCCTTATTGGAGATATGATGCGCGCGGCGCTATTCTGGGCATGACTCGGTACATAAACAAAGGCCATATTGCGCGCGCTTCTTTGGAAGCCACCGCATATCAGACGCGCGAAGTGTTGGATGCGATGGAGAAGGATTCCGGGCGTGGTTTTGACCGCCTTAAAAGTAGATGGCGGCATGGTCTTCAATGACTTGTTGATGCAGTTCCAATCAGATATTTTGGACGTGCCTGTGGTGCGCCCAAAGATCGCAGAGACCACTGCGCTCGGTGCGGCATACGCAGCGGGATTGGCGGTTGGCTTTTGGAAGGATTACAAGGAATTGCGCGCCAATTGGGGCAGGGATAAAGAGTGGAAGCCAAACATGACAACAAAGCGGCGTGAGGGTTTATACTCTGGTTGGAAAAAAGCCGTTACACGAACGTTTGATTGGATCGAATAAATAAGAGGGTTGAACTTTAATCGTTCAACATGAACCGACATGAACCGACAAGAAATTCTAGCTCAAATAAAAAATAACCCCGAAATTTCTGTGCTCATCGTTGGCGCAGGGATTAACGGGATCGGCACGTTCCGCGACCTGGGTCTCAATGGTGTGGATGTGCTGCTTATTGATCGCGGCGATTTTTGCTCTGGGGCGAGTGCCGCATCCTCACATATGGCGCATGGCGGTATCCGTTATCTGGAGAACGGTGAATTTCGTTTGGTGCGGGAAGCCGTGCGCGAACGTAACCGCATGATCCAGAACGCGCCGCATATTGTCAGCCCGTTGCCGACGACGATCCCCATATTTAAATATTTTTCCGGGATGCTAAACGCTCCGCTTAAATTTTTAGGCTGGCTTGACAAACCGTCTGAACGTGGTTCGATTATCATCAAACTTGGTTTGATCATGTATGATGCCTACACGGGAAAAAATCGGACTGTGCCGAGACATACGGTGCTATCCCGCGGAAGTTCGCTGAGTAAATGGAAGCAGCTTAATCCTGAGATCGTTAATACCGCGACATATTATGATGGGTTGATCTCAGATCCTGAAAGACTGGCTCTTGAAATTGTCCTGGATGCGGAATCGGAAACCCCTAATGCGCGTGCGCTGAACTATGTCAGCATGGTCAATGGCGAAAAGAATACGGTCATTCTGCGCGATGAGTTGACCGATGAAACCTTCGAAGTTCACCCAAAGCTTGTGATCAATGCTGCCGGTCCGTGGATCGATTTTACAAACCACAATTTTGGTCTGTCAACCAGATATGTTGGCGGTACCAAAGGCTCACATCTTGTTGTGGATAATCCCGAGTTACGCGCTGCAATTGGCGGGAATGAGTTTTTCTTTGAGAATAAAGATGGGCGCATTGTATTGATCTTCCCATTATTTGACCGTGTCTTGATCGGTACATCTGATATAAAGATAGAAAACCCTGATGAAGCGCGCTGTACTGAAGAAGAGGTGGATTATTTTATTGAAATGATCTCGCGGGTATTCCCATCCATCAAATTAACCCGTGAACAGATCGTCTTCCGCTTTACTGGCGTGCGTCCATTGGCGAATAGCGGCAGCGGGAAAACCACGGGGCAATACAGCCGTGATCATCATATCGAAGTATTGAGCGGTGATTGGACAAATCTGAGTTTCCCCGTCTATTCTCTGGTTGGCGGCAAGTGGACTTCCTTCCGGGCATTTAGTGAGCAAGTCACAGACAAAGTTCTTGCGTTCCTTGGAAAATCCCGCCAAAAATACACAACCGACCTGCCCATTGGCGGTGGGCGCGGCTATCCGCGCAGCGAGGAGGATCGGAAAAAGCATCTTGAAAGCTTGGCTGCCTGGACTGGACTCGACCAGACTGTGCTCCGCCCCTTGTTTGAAAGATATGGCACGCGTGCCGAGGCCATCGCTAATTTTATCAAACGCGGAACGGATGAAGCGCTAAAGTCTCTGCCCGGTTACACCCGCCGTGAGATACAGTTCCTTGTGCAGTATGAAAAAGTTCGTCACCTTGATGATATTGTCCTGCGCCGTACCATGCTTGCCATGCTTGGTAAGTTGACGAAGGAAAGCATCTTTGAACTTGCCGATATTTTGGGCGAATCCCTCGGCTGGGATGGGGTACAGAGAACTGCCGAAGCGGAACGTACCCTCCGTTTATTGGACGACAGGCACGGGGTCGGGTTTTGATGCGCATGGTAAAATTCCTGCGTGCCTCCGAAACATAAGCTCAAAGTTGATCTGGTTATCCCTGTTTATAACGAAGCGGTCATCGTGGGACAAACCCACACGCATGTCCGTGATGTTGTGGATTCTCTTCCATACGATTTTCAATTTATTTATGTAGATGACGGTTCCAACGACGGGACGGTTGCTGCGCTCCGAAAAATTGCGGAGGGCGACCCGCGTATTTCCGTGCTTCAACTTAGTCGTAATTTTGGACATCAAGCCGCACTGACGGCTGGACTAGACGCTGCGTTGGGTGAGATTGTCATCACAATGGATGGTGACGGTCAACACCCGCCTGAATTGATATTGCAAATGATCGATCTCATCCGGAATGGATATGATATTGTTCAAACTCAACGTATGGATGATGGTGGCTCGATATCATTTAAGAAGTGGTCATCCAATCTTTTCTACCGTTTGATCAACGTGGTAAGTGGTACACAGGTGTTGCGCGGTGCCGCAGATTTTCGTGCGCTTTCCCGCGCTGCGCTTGATGGTCTGCGTTCAATGCGTGAGTACCACCGCTTCCTGCGCGGCATGATCTCATGGATGGGATATTCCAGTGTCATCCTTCCATATCAAGAACCAGCCCGCGTTGGCGGTGAATCGAAATATTCATTGGGAAAAATGTTCCGCCTGGCCTCAGATGCTGTTTTTTCTTTTTCGCTTGCGCCGTTGTATATCGGGTTGAGCACGGGGTTGGGGTTCCTTGTTTTGGCTGCGGCCCAAATGATCTATGTGGCAGCTTTATGGCTTACCGGACAAACTGAACGAATCGTGGCTGGTTGGAGTTCGTTGATGGCGATCATGCTTATCGCAAGCGGTATTATTATGATTCTGCTTGGCTTTATCGGTGTGTATGTAGGCTATATTTTCCAGGAAGTGAAGCGCCGGCCAATTTACTTGATAAAGGGGGAGAAGCCAAAAGATGGAGAATAGACCCCAGCCTTTTCATATCACTTTAGTCCGTCATGGCGAATCGGTCGGGAATGCCGAAGCACGCTGGCAGGGACAGGCCGATTATCCACTCACAGATACTGGCCGTGCACAGGCACGGGCTCTTGCTGAACGCTGGAAGAATGAAAATGCTAAATTCGATCTGCTGATATCCAGTCCGCTTATTAGAACAAAAGAGACCTCCGAAATTATCGCAGCCACACTCAATGTGACTGTTGAGTTTGATCCGCTCTGGCTTGAACGTGACAATGGCGATTTTTCAGGGCTTACAGCGCATGAAGTTCGCCAAAACTTCACCCATCCCCAATTCAGCACGCCGTATGACCCTGTTGGCGGTGATGGGGAAGGCGATTGGGAATTATTCCTGCGGGCAGGACAGGCATTACAAAGCCTGCTTAAGCGTGAACCTGCGCGCTATTTGATCGTGTCACATGGCGGCCTCTTGAATCAGTTCATGCATGCGGTTATTGGGGTTGCTCCGCAGGCGAATAATTCAGGTACGCGCTTTCGGTTTGGTAACACCGCCTTCGCGCAGTTGATGTATTATCCGCACCAGCATCGCTGGGCGATCGATCGGATTAATGATCATGCCCATTGGAAAGATACGGATTAGGGGTTGAGCGTAAACAGGTAATTTCACACTAAAGAATAAATCTTTTCAGAGGCAGCTTTGCAATCATCCATACCCAACTTAAAACCAACCGAACGCTTAAATGTACTTGTCTTTGGCGCTGGCGCCATCGGGACGTATTTTGGCGGTTCTCTTATCCTCGCCGGTCATAATGTTATTTTTGTTGAACAGCAAAAGATCGTGGACGAATTGCGCGAGCGGGGTTTGCGCCTCGAGTTGACCATTGATGAAAGACGAAAAACAAAGGACGCCTTTATCGTTTCCCCACGCTCTTTCGTAATGGTATCTTCACTGGAGGAAGCCCTGAAATTTGGTCCATTTGATGTTGCGTTATTTGCGTTGAAATCCTTCGACACCGCTGCTGCATTGGATGGGATGAAACCCTTTGCCGATAAACTTCCGCCCATGCTTTGCCTCTCCAACGGTGTTGAGAATGAACAACTGATCGCGCGTGAACTTGGGGCGGACAAGGTCATCTATGGCACGGTCACCTCAGCGATCGGGCGCCGCGGGGTTGGCGATATCGTGCTGGAAAAACTGCGCGGTGTTGGTGTGGCGGCTGGACATCCGCTTTCTGAAAAACTTGTCGCCGCGTTGGACGGCGCATTTTTGAATTGTCGGTTGTATCCTGAACCGCATGGGATGAAATGGTCGAAGATGCTAACCAACCTGATCGCCAATCCAACCTCCGCGATACTTAATATGACAGCAGCGCAAGTCTTCGCCAACAACAAATTATATAAACTTGAAATAGATATGTTGAGCGAATGTCTGGCGGTTATGGCGGCGCAAAATCTGCAAGTGACAGATCTGCCGGGTACGCCTGTGAAATTACTGGCTCTTGCCGCAAAGTTTCCGCTCTGGCTTTCGAAGCCATTTCTATCTCGTGCCGCTGGCAGCGGTCGCGGCGCCAAGATGCCCTCTTTTCATATTGACCTGTATTCTGGGCGCGGCCAAAGCGAGATCGAATATCTGCACGGCGCAGTGGTGCGCGCAGGCAGGGAATTCAATGTTCCCACGCCTGTCAATGCAGCGCTAACTGAAACACTGCTGGCTTTGACAAACAAGGAAATCCCGCTCGAAGAATACGCAAATCAACCCGAGAAACTTTTATCCCAGGTTAAAAGTCAAAAATCAGCTTGACCTTTGACAATGAATTCCATGTCAATAAATATCGTTCCACCCAATAAAAATATTGAACTCCATCTCTCTGATGGACGTGTGCTTGAAGGTCCGCGTGGAGCATCTGTGGGGGAATTTCTGCAAACGGTCAAAGATGATTTTAGCGCGCCGATTGTCGCGGCGATTATCAATAATGAGATCCATGAACTGTCATATTTAATCGAGATGGAAGCGCGCTGCACCCCCGTCACCATGGACTCAGCTGACGGTGCGCGCATTTATCGGCGTTCACTTGTCTTTCTGTTGGAAATGGCGTTTATGGATCTTTTCCCGAATGGCAAACTTACGATCGATCATTCGCTTTCCTCGGGTGGATTTTATTGTCAGGTTACAGAACGCGGCGCTCTTGCACAAGACGAACTAGACGCACTCAAGCTCCACATGCAGAAGCTGGTCGAAGAAAACCATCCGTACGAGCGCAAGGAAGTTCCTGCGCAGGTCGCCATAGAATATTTCAAGATGCGCGGCTATGACGATAAAGTCCGTTTGTTCGCATACCGCCAAAAAGATTACGTCACGCTTTACAGCCTCAATGGTCAAATGGATTACATGCACGGCTATATGGTTCCATCCACTGGGTATTTGCGATGGTTTGACCTGAATCTTATTAATGGCGGATTTACCATTCAATTCCCGCGCCGACATGCGCCCACGGATCTTGAGCCGATGGGTGATTACCCCAAACTGATCAATACCTTTCGCCAATATGGCGATTGGCTGGAGAGTCTCAACATTGATAATGTCGGCGCTCTCAATGATGCGGTTCTGTCAGGTCGTGCCGATGAGATACTGCTTGTCTCTGAAGCCTTGCATGAACTAAACGTCGCGGATATTGCCCTGCAGATCGCTCAAAAAAATTCCAGAATTATCCTGATTGCTGGTCCATCGTCCTCTGGGAAGACAACCACTTCCCGCCGATTGGCGATTCAATTACTTGCGCGCGGCATCTCGCCCTATCCGCTTGAACTGGATAATTATTTTATTGACCGTGACAAGACTCCGCTGGGGGAAGATGGCAAGCCTGATTTCGAAAATCTCGAGGCATTGGACTTACCCCGTCTCGCAGAAGATCTTGAAAAAATTCTCGCTGGAGAAAAGGTCCAGTTGCCGCGTTACAACTTCAAGTCAGGGAAGAGCGAGGCGGGCGACATCATCCAATTGAAGGATGGGCAGCCGCTTATTTTGGAAGGGATTCATGGAATGAATCCGCGCCTCATTTCTGACCGTTGGTCTGGTGCGGCGTTTCGAGTATATGTCTCCGCATTGACACAGCTCAACCTTGACCGCCACAATCGAGTCTCGACGACCGACACGCGACTCATCCGCCGCATGGTGCGGGATGCCCGCGAGCGCGGATATTCTGCCGCGCAGACGATCAGCCGTTGGGAATCAGTGCGGCGGGGCGAGAAGCGCCACATTTTCCCATATCAGGAAAATGCAGATGTGATGTTTAATTCCGCGCTGGTCTATGAGCTGTCTGTGCTCAGACCATTTGCTGAACCCCTGCTTCGGCAGGTGCAATACCGCGCTCCTGAGTATATTGAAGCGCGCAGATTGCTCGCCTTCCTTGAATGGTTCCTGCCGCTGGATGCGAGTCTGGTTCCAGCAAATTCAATTGTGCGTGAATTTTTGGGCGGATCAGGTTTGAAGGATTTCAAGATTTGGAGAGGGTAGTTAAATCAAAACTCCGGGTTCATTTTGAACCCGGAGTTTTTTCTATTTCAATATAACTTCGATCTGTTCCAGCTCTTCGGCTGTGAAATCCAGCCTGTTCAACGTTCCCACCGCATCTTCGATCTGTTCCACTTTGCTGGCGCCGATCAAAACAGATGTCATGCATTCATGACGTAAAACCCATGCTAAAGCCATTTGAGCCAAAGTCTGTTCACGGGATTGGGCGATCTCGTTCAGTTTATTTACTTTGGCTAATTTATCATCCGTGATATTGGCGGGTTTAGAAAGCCGTGTGCTTTTGAGGCGCGTGAGCCTTCAGGAATATTGCCTCCAAGATATTTGTTGGTGAGCAATCCCTGCGCAAGCGGCGAGAACGGGATGCAGCCAATACCTTCCTCTTTGAGCGTGTTGAGTAATTCGGGTTCCACCCAGCGGTTGAACATGCTGTAAACAGGCTGGTGGATCAAACACGGCGTGCCGAGTTCCCGCAGAATTTTTGCGGCTTCTCGTGTTTTGTCTGCGGGGTAATTTGAGATACCCACGTAAAGCGCCCGCCCGCTGCGGACAATGTGATCGAGCGCGCGCATGGTCTCTTCAAGCGGAGTCTCAGGGTCGGGGCGGTGATGGTAGAAAATATCCACGTAATTAAGCCCCATGCGTTTCAGGCTTTGGTCGAGGCTGGAGATCAAATATTTGCGCGAGCCCCAGTCTCCATAAGGACCATCCCACATGGTATAGCCTGCTTTGGATGAGATGATGAGTTCATCACGGTAGGGTTTTAAGTCCTTTGCCATGACCTGCCCAAAGGTCTCTTCGGCGGAACCGGGGGGAGGGCCGTAATTATTGGCCAGATCAAAATGCGTGATGCCCAGGTCAAATGCGCGCAAAAGCATATTACGGCTGTTGCTGAATGTGTCCACGCCGCCGAAGTTATGCCATAAGCCAAGTGAAATGGCGGGAAGTTTGAGTCCGCTGCGGCCGGAGCGGTTGTAGCGCATGGAGGTATAGCGGGATTCATTTGGTAGATAATTCATGTCTGCTCCTGCAATTATACAAACAAAACCGTTGTTCGATCAGACTTTCTGCCATCGAGAGAATGGCTTCCTCTTTTGAGTGTGGAGTCCATTTGAGGATATTCTTTGCTTTTTCATTCGAAAGCGTAAAATCCCAATCCAGGCTTTGGACGACCAGGGCGATCTTCTTATCGAAAAGCGCCAGTATCTTTATGGCAATGGATGGGAATAATATTCGGGGTATCTTATAACCGCGTTTTCCGTAGTTCTTGTAAAGCAGATCGGCAAGGTCTTTGATCCAGATCGTGTCTGCAGAACACAAAAAGCGCTTCCCGGCCGCTTCAGGAGTGGTCATGCCGAGGAGTATGGCGGAAGCGACATCGCGCACATCAACAATACCCACTTTGATGCGTCCCACCCCGGGGATTTGTCCAAGCATGTAGGTGCGAATCATTTCTGCTGAAGTGGGAAAATCTTTGTTGAGAACGGGTCCAAAGATCAGCGGCGGGTTGATGGACACCATTTCCATCTTGTTGATATTTTCTGAGCCATTGATAAAGTCCCACGCGGCGCGTTCTGCAAGGGTCTTGCTTTTTGAGTACGCCCCGATATTATTTTCAATAATAGACCAATCCTCTTCGTTGAAGGCGCGGTCTTCCCCCCCGTGACCTGCTGATATTGCTGCAACCGAAGAAACCTGCACAACCCGTTTGACCTTTGCGTGGTGCGCGGCCCGCAGGACACGCAGTGTCCCTTGAACGGCTGGAATGATCAGTTCATCTTCATCCTTTGGCTCAAAAAGTGGAAATGGGGATGCGATATGCAAAACGAAGTCGCAACCGTTCATGGCTTCATTCCAGCCTGCGTCCTGAGTTAAGTCTGCTGTGATGATTTCGAGTCTGTCGTTTCGATCAACTTGTTTTGCGATCGTCTCGCGGACTTCGGCTTCGCGTGAATTCGTTCGCAATGTGGCGCGGACTTTATAGCCCTGCTGAAGAAGTTGGATGATGGTGTGCAGCGCGACAAATCCGCTGGCGCCTGTGACGAGGATGGGGTTTGATGAGGATGTCATGATTACAAGAGTCCTTTGAGTAAGAGACAAACTAGTACACCGAATGCACCGCATGCAAAATTGACCCAATCATTATCGAGCCATCCCCAACCGCGTATCAGGGTGGTGGGTGTGCCGCAGGTATGCAATGGATGTTTCTCGGTTTCTTTATGATCCTTTGGGCAAAAGTATATGGCTTGCACTGTCGCGCCGAGGAAAGAGTCAAACAAGGAGCCGGCGAGTCCTGCCAGAGTGACGATAAAAAATGTTGACACAGAATCAACTGTCGGGTTAAGCGCAGAGGCGAGTATTCCAATTAGCGCCGAACCCGCCAGGGATGCGAGCGTTCCGAATAATGAGATCCCGCCTGAAGTGCCTTTTTCCACCGCTTTTTTTAAGTTGGTGATAATTCTTGGGGGATGCGGATTCAGCACGCCCAATTCAGTTGCCCACGTGTCGGCATTGACTGCGGCGAGTGCTGCGGCGAATCCGAGCCATGGGATGATTGATTCTGGGTAAAAATAATGCAGTGCTGCGAATGCAGTGGCGATGCCGCCGTTCCCAAAGACCTGGCCGGCATCACGCTCGTGTCCTTTTGAAAATTTTTCGTTGAGACCTTGTTTGCGTTTCTTAAAGGCGCGGCTGAGAACAGATGAGGTAATGAAAAATGTGAGTAATAAAATAGCCCATTCCCATCCTCCAATTCCAAAAATGATTGTGCCGGTAAATGTCGCTGCAACTGCCCCACCTTTGCTTAAGCTGCGCGCGCGATAGGCGAGATACGCGATGATGAGGGCGAGAGTAAATCCGATGAGTAGTTGCATATGTTTATTATGGCTTTGCGGGCAATCTCTGCTAATGCGATAAGATTGCTTCGGGCAAGGTGTGCTCTTGCAATGACATATTAGATGGGTGTTGTAATGATGAAAAGTACTGACAGCAAGAATAGCAAACTGGTTAATGTGCTTGAGCCCCAAACAATAAATGCTAACACACGCTCTTTTTCCCAGCGATAAAAATACAAACCTGCGATCCAGCCCGCGACTGAGAGTAAAAGACTGGCAAGCGGAAAGATGATCAGCTGCGACGATGAGACCGTTTCGAGCGTGCTGCCGATAAATTGCGGTCCGAGCGCCACGCGCGGTGTGGATGGAATGATCAAGCTGGCCCAAATGAACAAGCCAATATTAAGGAATAAGCCGCTCAGCCATAGGTACCGCGCAAGCCCGCTTTCCCAAGCTTGTATCACAGCAAAGGATGGGTACACAGATTTTGATTCGACGTTGGCGGTGCTCCCCAGTTCGGTAGTGCGCGCAAAAGTTTGCGCAAGCCCTGTGGGATCTTCAGGAGATATAACAAAGACGCGTTTGGCGGTTGCTACAAGAAGGAGCTTTTTTGCATCGGATGCGAGAAATTCAACCATGCCAAGATCAGGGTGACGGCGCATCCCCAATAATCCACCTGGCAAGGGAAAGGATGGAAGTGAGACGGGATTTGTGAGGTCATCTGCTGAGCGGATCCATTCAATATCTGTCAGCGGAATATCTTCGATGCGTAACCCCCAATTGATCTTTAAACTATCGCGGCTGAGATAATAATCCGCGCGCCAGAGTGAATATAAACGATATAGAAAAAAAGGGATCGGTACAAAAGATGCAAGCGCAACGAGTAGTGAGATTAGAAATATAGGACCGACTTCTGCGCTTGAGAGTTTGATGAATGCTGAAATCGTGATGACGGTCAGGATAATAATGAATACCCCATGCAGAATCATGCCTCGTTGTTTGGGTGGAGGGAAATGGCTGCTATTTAACATGTCTGGGTTTGGAGCGCAATGAGGATCTCTTGGCAGTTCACTAACCTGTTCTCGCCGTCTTTGCGTGGCTTCAATTCTACCATTCCGTTTTTTAGGTTTTTCTCGCCCACTGTCACCCGGACAGGGCAGCCGATCAGATCTGCATCATTGAATTTGACCCCTGCGCGTTCATCGCGGTCATCAAATAGAACCGCCAATCCGGCGCTTTGAAACTGGTCATAAATTTCACCAGCCTTCAAGAGCGTATCTATTTCCTTGCCGGGTATGTGCATGAGATACACATCAAATGGGGCCATGGACTTGGGAAAAGTTAATCCTTTATCGTCGTGATGAGTATCCGCCAAAGCTAAGAGAATATTGTCAAAATTGAAGTTTGATCGCGTAGCCAAGTTGATGGATGAGATGATTGATAGGGTGTCGTCGCATTGGTCGCAAAAGTCACCTGGCTTTACTTGAACCAGGTCGGCGACGATCTCAGGAGAATAATCCCTGCCGCAATTTGTATTCAGTAAATGATAGCCCGCCTCGTTCGCTCCCGCCGTGAGGTTGGGTGACTGCGTAATGAGGTCATCTACAACGATGAGGCCATTTTTTAATCCAACGGGAGATGCGTATCCAGGCGTTGCGCCTGCGCTCATTATTTCTTCAGGTGTTGCCAATCTGAATTCGCCGATGACGTTTTTTAGTTTTGCTTCACTCAGGTTCATGTCCCCACGGATTACTACAAACACAAATTGATGATCGGATGTACGGGTATACATCAGGGCTTTGGCGGTTTTCTCTTTTGGCAGGTTTAGAAAATTGGCAAGGGATTCGATTGTACTGCAATCTGGAGTGGCTATTCTTTCAATTGGTAGTTGCCCTTCCTGGACGGGTGGAGACTTTTTGAACTTTGCAAGTTCAATCCGTTCCGTATATTTACAGGATTTACAATGAATGATCTCGAAGGGACCAGTTGAAATGGGGAAATATGTTTCGATCTCGTTTGAAATAATGGAGAGGTCGAGAAGTGAGATGAAGTTAGGATTTTTTGATAGATCTTGTAATCTGCTGAGCACTTGCTCTCCAAGCGGCAGGATCTCGTTTTCACGAGTCACATATCCTGCGCGGACAAGCCAGCCGAAGCCGGGAGTGCGCGCATTATTTGGAAAGTCACGCTGGGTTTGGATTTGGAGTTCGCGGTATTTCATGGATTATAAAAAGACCCTAAAGGTCTCTGAGACCTTTAGGGTCTGGAAAATTATTTCTCATCTTTGTTCTTACGCATTAATTTTTGAGTTGATTCAACGGCAGGGATGGAATTAGCTGCCTGCATGATCGATTCTGCTGTGGCTGCCTCTGAAGGTGTGGACTCGGGAGCAGGCTCAAGGTCAAGTTCGACGGTTTCTTCCATCCGAATTTGTCCACGCAGAAAAGCCCCTTCTTCCGTCACGAATGCAGTTGTAACCACATCCCCCCATACTCGTCCAGAAGCGCGGATTTCCAGTTTTTGAGTGGTGATGTTGCCGCGTACCGCACCTGCCACGATAACTGTGTTGGCACGCACGTTTTGGCAGGTCACACGTCCTGTCTCGCCGACGATCAGCATCCCGCGCAAGGCAATCTCGCCTTCGAACGCACCTTCGATGCGGACACCGCCTGAACCGTTGATACTGCCATGCCAGACGACGCCTGATCCTAGGATGGAAGTGATGCGCTCAACAGCCTGGACGGGTTGGGAGGTTTCTGTGGGGATGGTATTGCGTTTGAACATGTAAGTAATTTTACCGTAGAAAACAAAAAGGGCGGACTCTGCGTTGAAACGCGAGCCCGCCCAGATCTTCGATCATTAATCCCTGATTTTTTACTCGCTCTTCCCTTCTTCCTTCGCGCTCATCTGCACACCGACCGTATTGAAGCCGGAATCCACATATAATATTTCGCCAGTGATGCGTCTGGAGAGGTCCGAGGCAAGGAAAACTGCCGAGTTGCCAACATCTTCGATTGTCACATTCTCACGCATGGGAGACATGTCCGCGAAGTGCTTGTACATATCGCGGAAACCGCCCACGCCCGCCGCCGCTAACGTACGGATCGGTCCGGCTGAGATCGCATTCACGCGGATCTTTTGAGGACCAAGGTCATATGCCAGATATCTTGTGGATGATTCCAGCGCGGCCTTGGCTACGCCCATTACATTGTAATGCGGTGCGACTTTGACCGAGCCGTAGTAGGTCAGACACATGACTGAGGCGTTGGGATTCAGAATTGGCAAAAAGGCATTGGTCAATGCCACAAAGGAGAATACGCTGATGTCCATCGCGGTTCTAAATCCATCACGGCTGGTTGCGTAATATGGCTTGCTCAATTCTTCGCGCCCCGCAAAGGCGATCGAGTGAACTAGTACATCGATCTTTCCAAAATGGTTGGCCGCTTTTTCTGCGGTCAGCGCGATCTGATCATCCTTGGTAACATCGCACTCTTCAACCCATTTGCAGTCGACTTGTTCAGCCAGCGGTTTTACTCGTTTTTCCAGCATCTCACCCGCGTAGCTGATACCAATATTCGCACCCTCGCGTTTGAAAGCCTGCGTAATGCCCCAGGCAATGGATCGTTCGTTTGCGAGTCCAAAAATTAAAGCATTTTTTCCATCCAGCAATCCCATGTTAATCTCCTCGATAATTTAATAAAAAACGCCAGGGTTTGGACAACCAAGGCTCTGGTGTTTTATTTAAACCCACCCGAGGGCCAATCGTCACGCTTTTTTCAGGGAAGGATTGCCCAGTCTCGATCCATAAACTGGAATTTGCTTCTGTCAAATTGATATTGTTCTCGCTTTTGGTAATGCCCATGGCCTGGGTCAATTTGCCCCGGACCCAATGTATCACGACCTTGACGCCGTGTCGCCATCTCCTCGATTCCCTCGATTGGGTGTATTGCGCGGATCAGTACGGCCGCGGGGAATCCCTCTTTTTCCGTGACAGCATTCAGCATCCAATGGTTTCCATAGGTGAAATAAACATACGCGTGTCCCGGCGGACCGAACATTGGCGCCGTGCGGATTGTCCTGCCCGCCTTTGCATGGCTGGCTAGGTCATCAAAGCCAAAGTACGCTTCGGTTTCAGTGATCAAGCCGACTAATTTCACCCCATCCAAAATCCGCACCAGCCGCGCGCCAAGCAAACTCCGTGCAACGGTCAACGTGGGATGGGTATAAAAAGTGCTGGGAAGAATCATAAAGTTTTTTGTGTAAACCTTATTTAAATCGAGCGTCCCGTTGCAGGGTTAACCGCAGTCCATCCTCTAATTTGATCGAAGGTTGGAAGCGTAATTTTTCCTTCGCCAGATTCATGTCTGCCCTCATACGGGAGACTCCGCCTGATGTTTGGCTGTTGTAAACTACATTGGTTTTGCTGTTTGAAACATCTAATACTGTGCGGATCAGTTCCTTGATCGAGGTTTCGACTCCAGAGCCAATGTTGATGACCAGATTGTTGATATTCGGCGCGGTGGATGCGGCAGCCATTGCACTGACAACATCATCTACATATATATAATCGCGGGTCTGGTTTCCATTGCCATGTGCGACCAGCGTTCCGCCGCGCATAGCCTGGCGAAGGTAATGCGGCACAACCGGTGGGTGTGATGGCGGCAGGTGTTGACCTGGTCCATACGCATTAAATATTCTCAGGCTGACAGTTTCGATCCCCCATAATCCGCCAATTGTGCGAACGTAATACTCTGCGGCGAGTTTTGAGACAGCGTAGGGTGAGCGTGGATTGGGTGTGGCGGACTCTATTAGTGTTGAGTCTCCCAGATCGCCGTATACAGCTCCGGACGATGCCAGAACGACTCGTTTGACTCCCACGTCACGGATCGCTTCCATCAGAGCCACTGTTCCGCCCACGTTGACAGCATTATAGTCGCGCGGATATAGCACGGATTCTTGAACCGAAACACGTGCCGCGAGATGGTAAACCACATCCACGTCCTGAAGCAATGTCCATAATTTGGGACGGTCATTCACATCCCCGCGTGTAAAGTGGACATCCGGCACAAGAGCCTGAGGATCCCCAGTAGAGAGATCGTCCAATCCACGGACCTGGTGTCCCTCGCGGGCTAGGTGATTTGCAAGAGAAGAGCCGAGGAATCCCGCGGCTCCGGTAATTAATAAGTTCATAAAGAAAATTATACTCGTAATATTGTCGCTTGTTTTTGATGCCCCACAAGATACCGAACTTGACACAATGATAGCCATGTTCTAAAATAGAAAGTGCCTTAAATCAGCGTCTAGAAATCAAGGGCGTTTATTTTTCATTAGGAGGGCCGGTTGACTAAAAATCGAACGCAACTCATGGTAGATCGCCTGCGTGAATTACAGGCTTCATCGCCAGACATAGAGGCATCCGCTGTGGTTAGTGTTGACGGTCTTAGTATTGCGTCTGCCCTTCCGCAAGGTGTGGAGGAAGATCGCGTTTCAGCCATGTCTGCGGCCATGCTTTCATTAGGCGAACGTATTGCAAGTGAATTGGGGCGCGGTACTTTGGAACAGGTCTATATTAAGGGCTTGAAAGGGTATGTTGTTTTGATGTCTGTCGGTGATGAAGCTGTTCTTACCGCTTTGGCGCGTGAACAAGCCAAACTTGGCTTGATCTTCCTTGATATGCGCCGTGCCGCCGAAGATCTATCGAAGTTGATTTAGTTAGTGGAGTTGCCAATGCCCCCCCTTCAAAAAAGTGGAATGTATTACCCTAATAAATTTGGCCTGATTACGATCAAGTCATTGGAAGAGGTCATGGGGAAGAATGGATTAAATGCCATTTTAAACCTGGCTGGTTTGAATCATTATATAGAAAACTATCCCCCCGATAATTTAGACAAAGGCTTCGATTTTGCAGAGCTCTCTGCCATCGGTTCTTCCCTGGAAGAAATGTACGGTCCGCGCGGCGGGCGTGGATTAGCCCTGAGAGCCGGACGTGCTACTTTTTCTGATGCGCTTAAGAATTTTGGCGCCTTGGCTGGCGCAGCGGATCTAGCATTTGTTGTCCTTCCGCTTCAATCCAAGCTGAGAATTGGCCTGCCGGCTTTTGCCAAGATATTCACCCAATTAAGTGACCAGCAGACTACCGTGGAAGAGAAGGATACAGAATGGGTGTGGACCATCCATAAATGTCCATGTTGTTGGGGGCGTACAGGTGTGGACAAACCTGTCTGCTTTATTTCCACAGGTCTTCTGCAGGAATCGCTCAAGTGGGTCTCCGGCGGGAACGAATTTCGAGTAAACGAATCCAAATGCATCGCTGCCGGCGATACTGTTTGCGAATTCATTGTACAAAAAGAGCCCACTTCATAACAATAAAAAGGTCTGGCGTGACAGACATCAAGCCCAAAATATTAATCATTGAAGACGACTTGGACGTGGCAGAAATGCTGAACGCCTATTTTCGCGTCCAAGGTTATGAAGTGTTCACCGTCAATTGGGGCGAAGACGGGGTGCGCTCCTGTCAGACCGTACATCCTGATATTGTTATTCTAGACATTCGGCTTCCCGATATAGACGGTTATGAAGTAGCACGCCGGGTACGGGGTGACCGCCGTACAGCCGATATTCCCATTATCTTCCTTACCGAAAAACGCGATCGCGCAGACCGTATGCAAGGGCTTGAACTTGGCGCGGACGATTACATCACCAAGCCTTTTGATGTGCAGGAATTACGTTTGCGTGTGCGTAACGCACTTAAACGTGTGCATCAGGGGTCCCTCACCAATCCTATTACGGGTTTACCAGAGGGCGCCGTGGTCGATGAAAAACTTTTCGAAGTGATCGGTAAAGAAGGGCTTAGCCTGCTTTTTGTGTCGATCGAAAATATGGATGCCTTCCGTGAGGCGTATGGCTTTGTCGCATCTGATGATGTTCTGCGCGCCATTAGTTTTATGATCGTCAATACCATGCGGGAAGCCGGCCGGCCGGAGGATTTCCTCGGGCATTTAAACACTGCTGATTTCATCCTCGTTCTGTCGCAATCGAATCTTGCCTCGCTGAGTGAAAAATTACGTGCCCGTCTTACACAATCTGTGGAATATTTCTATCCGGTCAGAGACCGGGATCAGATGGCAAAAAACGAATTACGTCTTGTCTCAAAACTGGCGGAGATCGCTTCTCTTAAGGATCAATTTACAACGGTTGATCAAATTAAAGCTGAGCTGATGCGCCTGGTGGAATAGGAGTTTGATTGCAAATTACAGTTATCACACCTACATATAACGAAGCGGAGAACCTGCCCAAACTGGTCTCCGCTTTATTTTCGCTTCCGCTTGATTTGAGCTTGTTGATCGTGGATGACAACAGCCCTGATGGAACTGGGAAATTGGCGGATGATCTGGCCAAAAAATATCCTGGCCGTGTGGAGGTTCTTCATCGGCCGGGAAAGATGGGCTTGCGGTCGGCTTATCTGAATGGGTTTCAGAAAATATTAAATGGGGATGCGCAGGTATTGGTCCAGATGGATGCGGATTTTTCCCACGATCCGGCCGCCCTGGTCGAGATGTCGAAACTCCTCGAGTCTTGTGATGTGGTCCTCGGTTCACGGTATGTGCCCGGCGGTTCAGTAGACAAGAACTGGCCGCTCTGGCGAAAAAATCTCTCGGCATTTGGTAATTTTTATGCACGCACCATCCTGGGGCTTCCATTACATGATGTAACCACGGGCTATCGCATGTGGCGGCGCGAGACTCTGCAGCAAATGCCGGTGGAACGTATACAATCCAGCGGCTATGTTTTTTTGGTCGAGATGATGTATCTCGCGCATTGTCTGCAGTTCAAGATCGGAGAGTCTCCCATTTATTTTGCAGATCGCCGCTGGGGGAAATCGAAAATGTCTCTCAAGATCCAAATGGAAGCCGCAATGCGAATCTGGCAGGTGTTATGGAATTTTCGAGACCTGAAAAAAGCGGGCACTGCTGGCAGACTGTAATTGATTTTTGTTCAGGTAAATCCCTGCCCAAATTATCAGGTATCTGATAGAATATAACCCGCACGCCGACCCTTCGACTACGTTTAGGAGTACTTCAAACCCTCGGCTTTCCCGTCGGGGGTTTTTGTGTGTATACCATCAAAGGGCGGGAGTTCCCGTCTTTTTTGTGTCAACCAATGTTTAGAGCGACCGCTGAGTCGCATCCATAGGAATAACCATGCAAATCGAAAGAAAAGACCTTCGTAACATCGCCATTATCGCACACGTTGACCACGGCAAGACCACCCTTGTGGACGGCCTGCTTGGTCAATCTCATACCTTCCGCGAAAACCAGCGCGTTGAAGAACGCGTGATGGATTCAAATGATCTCGAACGCGAGCGCGGCATTACCATTCTCGCCAAGAATACAGCGATCACACTCAACGATCCAATCACCAATCAACCCATCAAGATCAATATCGTGGATACTCCCGGGCATGCCGACTTCGGCGGGGAAGTGGAACGTGTTATGAACATGGTGGATGGCGTTCTTTTGCTTGTGGATGCGGCGGAAGGTCCCATGCCGCAGACACGCTTTGTTTTAAAGAAGGCTCTTTCAATGGGACACAAAGCCATCGTTGTGATCAACAAAGTGGACCGTAAAGATGCCGAGCCCGCTCGTGTGCTTAACGAAACTTTTGACCTTTTCATCGAGCTTGGCGCCACAGAAGAACAGGCGGATTTCCCTGTTGTTTATGCTCAGGCGACTGCTGGAAAAGCGGGTCTTACTCCTGACCTCGGAGATGATCTACAGCCCTTGTTTGACGTGATCCTCAAGCATATCCCCGCCCCAAAAGTGGATCCTGAAGCGCCTTTGCAGTTACTAGTCACCATGTTGGGCTACGACGATTACCGCGGCGTGACCGCAATTGGGCGCGTCTTTGCCGGCACGATCAAAGCTGGACAGAAAATGGCGCGCATGAAATTGGATGGCAGCATCCTACCCGAGAGCGCGCGTTATCTTTACACCTTTAAAGGTTTGAACAAAGTTGAAATTGATGAAGTTCAAGCCGGTGATATCATCTCTCTCGCCGGGTTGGAAGGGATCGCCATCGGTGAGACACTTGCCGACCCGAATTCGCCCGTCGCTTTGCCGACCATTAAAGTTGAAGAACCAACTGTCCGCATGACCTTTGGTGTGAACACTTCTCCTTTTACCGGTAAGGAAGGGACGTGGGGTACTTCACGCAAGCTGCGTGAACGATTGTTTGAAGAACTGCGCACCAATGTTTCCCTGCGTGTGGAAGAAACCGAATCCGCCGAAAACTTCCTGGTTTCCGGTCGCGGTGAATTGCATTTGGGTATTCTTATCGAGACCATGCGCCGTGAAGGTTATGAATTCCAGGTATCACGTCCTGAGGTTATTTATCACAAAGCGGATGATGGTGCATTGCTTGAACCATTTGAAGAAGTGCATGTTGAAACCAGTAACGATACAGTCGGCGTTGTTGTGGAAATGCTTGGGAGCAGACGCGGCAAAATGATGGAAATGGCAGACGCAGGTCAGGGAATGACGCGTATTGTGTATATCGTCCCGACCCGTGGTTTGCTTGGTTTCCGTTATCAATTCCTCACATCCACCCGCGGCGAAGGTGTGATGCATACGATCTTCAATGGGTACGATGAATTGGCCGGCGCGATCACATCACGCACCAAAGGGTCCATTGTTGCATGGGAAGCTGGAACGACAACTGCCTACGCCCTGAAAGCTGCCGAGGAACGCGGTCAGTTATTTGTCGGGCCTGGTGTCGCAGTGTACGAAGGTATGGTGGTGGGTGAAAATGCACGCGGTGGTGATCTGTCTGTCAACGTGTGCAAAAAGAAACACCTGACAAATATGCGCGCCTCCGGCGGTGATATGGAAATCCGCCTCGTACCGCCCCGACAGATGTCTCTGGACGAAGCGATCGAATATCTCTCTGATGATGAATTGCTCGAGATCACCCCAGAGTCATACAGAATCCGCAAGCGTATTCTGTCAACAGATGAACGCGGCAAGCAAACCAAGAAATCAAAAGAACAACTCGAAGCTTAAATCAAAATCCCCAATGTCAATTGACATTGGGGATTTTTTATTTTTCACGAATTCATTATGGACAGGTAATATTTGCAGTGGCGCTGTTGGATTTCCCGATTGGATTATAGGCTTGAATTTGATAACCCACACTCTGACCTGAATTAAGCGGGATCGTCTCAGCAAAATTTGTGGAGTTGGCGGGTAGTTCGGCAGCGATCTCGCCATTTCGCAAGACGCGATAGCCCGTTTCGTTATCCGCTTTATCGCTCCAGGTTAAAGCGATATCCGCCTGTCCCGGTCCATAGCATAAAAACGACCAGCCATTGTTGGGAAAGGTGGGTGCTTCAGGGATGTCTCCCTCTGGTGTGGGCGGCGCAGTGACCGTGGGTACTGCTTTGAAATCTCCCGAGGGGGTAGTAAATTCACCGGATAACCAGCATTGCCCCAGGGTTGTATTTACGATCCAATAATTAGGCGGGAAGAATCCAACGATCTGTACTTGATCTGCTGGAAGTATTTGAGTAATGCGTTCATAATTAACACCGGGACCGCTGCGACAGTTGGTAACATCACCGACACTTGCCATGGCTGGCCCGGAAGGATTGGGAGTGGAGATCGTTGGCGTAGCTGCCTGTGTTTCGCCCGTAACAATGGTTGGCGTACTTGCAAGCGTGGGAGTTGCCTGCGGAGTTTTAAGCGCAGCGTCAACGGTCAGTGCTGCGGCGGTCATCATGATCTCCTGTGAAGCCGCGCTGTCTTCCGGGAAAATTACAGGCGGAGAGGAGCAGCCCAGTAAGAATTAAATATGCAAGAACGACTTTTTTCACACCTTCCCTCCCAAAATATTTTTTGGACGTTCGATCTCGATGATATCGGTCACGCGGCAGTAGCTGTTTCCCATCAGTCGGCCAATGGGTTTCAGCGCTGATAAATTGATCTTATCTCTGCCGATCATGACTTCATCATTAGCATGGATATGAACAATGGTACCGATCACGATCGAACCGCCGCCCGGGTCGGTTCCGATCTCAATGATCTCGCGCAGTTTGCATTCAAAGTGGATCGGGCTTTCTGCTACGCGCGGCGGTTTGACAGAAACAGATGGGGCAAGGGTTACACCCGCATAATCGAATTCATTAAAATCCGCGGGCGCTTCAATGGATGATGCATTCATGGCTTGAAATAATTCATCCGTGACAATATTGACTACGAACTCTTTCGTGGCGCGGACATTGTTCAATGTGTCTTTTGCCTTTCCATCCGACCCGCGGACCGACGAACAGAATAAAACGGTTGGCGGATTGGAGCAGACGGCGTTGAAGAAGGAGAACGGAGCCAGGTTCGGGCGGCCGTCCATGTCAATGGTCGAGATCCAGCCGATCGGTCGGGGCAGAACCGAGCCGGTCATGATCTTATAGACAGATTGGTAGGGAATGGTTGCAGGGTCGAGTTCCATGTTATTCCATCTTTTTGTGAGCGCGCCCGCCGATGCGGAAGTATTCCACGCGTCCATTCTCGTCGCGGATGAAGTCACCCAAGGCGCCTTTATACGGCTCGTCCAATCCGATCATTTTATCTGTTTCGTAAAATGCAAAACGCATGGGCGGCAAGGCGGGGCCGGGCGGAGTCTCAGGCGTGGGAAATCCGCCGAGCGGGATGTGGTGATATACAATGTTTTTTCCTTTGAGTTTCAAGTCAAAACATTCCGTTCCGATCTTGTATCTGCCCAAGTATTCCTTGAGCTCATCCACAGGTTTTTCGATGGGCGACGGAGATTTTATTTTTGTGTTGAAGTACAGGTCGAGCGCCCAGCCGATCGTGTTGGCTGTGATGATGCCGCCTTCATCGCTGTTGGTCAGAATGGCGAGCGCGAAATCCTGTTCGGGGATGAAGAAGAGATAGGCTTGCTGTCCGTGCGTCGCGCCGCCATGACCATAGAACTTAACATTGCCAACTTCACGAATGAACCAGGTGATGCCCATATCGCCGCGCATACCGGCATTGACCTGTTTGACGCGCATGGCTTCCAGCGATTTCTTTTTGATAATTTTGTTGCCGCTGCCCATGTGGAAGCGCGCGTATGCGAGCAGGTCTTTCACGGTGCTGACCACACCGCCGATGCCGTTCCCGGCGCGCCCGATCGCCCAGGGACGCGCGACATGGAGCTTCTTGTTTTTAATGTAATGTCCGACCACAAAGCGATGCGTGAAGAGGATGTCACTTGGATAGAAGAATGACATCTTTAATTCAAGCGGGTCAAAGAGCATATCCTGCGCGGCTTGTTCATAAGATTTGCCTGTCACGATCTCAATGACACGAGCCGCAATATTGAAACCTGTATTGTTGTAAGACCAGATCTTCCCGAGCGGCTGGATCTGCGGAAGTTTGGCAATATCCTTCACCATTTTATCGAGCGCATCGTTGCCGTTGCCGAAGTCGTTGAAATAATCTCCGACCCAGCCTCCCATGTGGGTGAGCAGGTGGCGGATGGTGACTCGCTTTTCAACATTCTTATCCTGTAACTTGAAGTCTTTGATATATTTTTTGACAGGCGCATCAAGATCAACTTTGCCCTGCTCAACCAACTGCATCAGCATGGTGGCTGTGAATGTCTTGCTGATCGACCCGACTTGAAATAGCGTGTCGGGCGTGACTGGCAGCGGATTCTCGACACTGGTCACGCCGAACCCCGCGGAGTATTCCCTGCCTTTGTGCCAGATGCCAATTGCCACTCCGGGCACAGACAGCCGTTTCATATCTGAAACTATTTTTTGTGACAACTTTTTGAACTTGGGTTCTGTTGTAGATGTATTCATTGATCTATTCTCCGTCGCCTTCGAGCCAGGTGGACATATATTCAGGTTTTTCCATTTCCAATGCTTGTTTAGTCAGGTTCAATGGGTGGAAGGTATCCACCATAACAGCCAGTTCTTTTGTTTCCGATTTGCCAATGCTGGCTTCGGTCATGCCGGGCTGCGGGCCGTGTGACAGCCCGAACGGATGCAGGCTGATGTCACTGCGGTCAATGCCTTTGCGGCTCATGAAATTGCCTTCAGCGTAATAAAGAACCTCATCCGATTGAATGTTGGAGTGATTGTACGGCGCGGGGATGCCTTCGGGATGATAGTCAAACAGGCGCGGCACGAAGGAGCACACCACAAAATTATGTCCGTCAAAGGTTTGGTGGATTGGGGGCGGCATGTGCAGGCGTCCGGTGATCGGTTCAAAATCCTCGATGTTGAATATCCACGGATAGAGATAACCGTCCCAGCCAATGACATCGTGCGGATGGTAATCCAAAATGTGGCGGGATAATCTGTCGCGCACCTTGATGCGGACCTCAAATTCTCCGCGCTCGGTATGTGTTTCCAACTCTTCAGGAACGCGGATGTCCCGCTCGCAGTACGGCGAGTGTTCAAGCAGTTGGCCGTACTGATTGCGGTAGCGTTTGGGCGGTTCGATCTGACTTGGGTTTTCGATGGTGAAGAATTTACATTCTTCGTTTAGTTGCATTTGCCAGGTCACGCCGAAGGGAATCACGATGTAGTCGCCTTTGCGGAACGGTAAGCTGCCAAATTGACTCTTCAGTGTGCCGCTGCCATCATGCACGAACCAGGTCTCGTAGGCTTGCGAGTTGCGGTAGAAATAGTCCATGCTGTTTTGGGAGCGCGAGACGCCGAGGATGACATCGTTGTTGCCGAGGAGCGGGATCCGCCCGCTGACAGGATCAGCCCCGGGCGGAGTCTGAGCGGTTCTGAAGGCGCGGTGGCGGATCGGGCCGTAGTCCACATATTCAGGGCTGGCAGGACCGAGGTCTTCGATCATCTTCACGCGCGGCGGCAGGAAGTGATGATAAAGGATCGACTGGATCGAAGAGAAGCCTTCCAACCCCATCACTTCCTCGCGATACAATTTGCCGTCTGGTTTTTTAAATTGCGTGTGCCGCTTGTGGGGGATACTGCCGAGCTTATGATAAAAAGGCATTTTGCTCTCCGTGAGTTCTAACAATAAATTATGAGATCATGACGTACGTGTTTGGTCCTTTAAGTTTGGATTGCTTGAGCGCGGCTTCGACATTTTGAAAAATACCCGCGGTCGTAAGTGATGGACCGCCATTGTGGCTGGTGGCGCCAATGTGAAGCGAAAATGAGACTGAACCGAAGTTGGTTTCATATTTATTCTTAAAGACAGAAAGCAGTCTTTCGCAGACAGTTTCGGTGCCCGTGGAGTTTGTAGTGGGCAGCAGGACTTTGAATTCGCTTCCGTCAGCGGAGGTGATATCCACTGATCGGAGATGCGCATTGAGGGCCGAGATAAATACGGCGGGCGCAGCGCGCAGTGCGTCTGCATTGGATGCGTTGGGTGTCATTTCGATCTGGAGCATTCCCATGGGGCTCGGGTATCGCGCCGAGCGCGAGATCTCATATTCAGCCAGAATGCGGAATACGTCACTGCTGTAAACTTCTGAATCATGGATGGCTGTTTTTCTCATTCCTACCTCCGATTACTTTGAGATTGAGTATTTTATGGGACGCTGATCTTAATGGATTGTATCAGCGTATCCAGACTTGTTAGGGAAGGACTGAACGCGTTTGGGTCAGTGGTATTCAGTTTTTGTTTTGCCAATTCAAAATGCTGCGGCGTGTTCTCAAAGTTTTCCCAATCAAAGGGAATGCCGTCCGCTGGGAGCGGTGTTTCAGGATTTCCATCTGCTGAAAGAAAGGCGGCGTTGATCGGCAGAATGGCTGAGACGTAAAACGCGCCGTCGCTGGTTATTCCTTGAAATGTATAGAATAAACTATTGTTGTTCACAGGATATGGAGCCTGTGCGTATTGAGTTAGGAATCGGATCCCTGTTCCGCTTTGAAACTGAATGACTTGTTCATTGGAGTGAAAAATCTGCGCCGCGTTGAAGGCTGGTAAGAACGGCAGGTTTTCAGGCATGGGGGCGTTGGGAGAATTTACGATCGTTTTGAGTTCGTCAACAATGCCGCCCACATCTGGAACCATTTGAACGTACTCGCTGACCGGATAGACAAATATCCTGGGTTCATGGAAAGCGCCAGCCAGCGGATAACTCTGGATCAAATACTGGTTGTAGGCGGGACCGATCTCCCACCACGGCATGTCATTGGATGGCGGTACGGCTTCAATGAACTCGGCTTGGGCGCCGCTGCCAACTCCCATTGGAATGACAAAAGAAATATTGTTAACCGCCACCACTGTCCCGTTGATCTGGGTTGGCACAGGGACCTGCGTTTCAGCAGCGGGTGCAGTCACTGTCAGCGCTTGAAATGTTTCAGCGACGATGGTTTCCACACTTGGCTGTGTCGGGGCGGCGGCAGGTGTGAACAATCCGCATGCCAGTGTCAAAAATAATATTCCCGCCCATCCAAATAGTTTCCTTTTCATTTCTTCCCTCCGATCGTGTTCTTCAAGATCCCAATTCTTTCAATTTCAAGTTCCACGACATCGCCCTCGTTCAGCCATGGACCTTGTGTCTTCGTCAATTCCAATAAACATCCCGTGCCAACTGTTCCCGACCCGATCACATCGCCAGCTTGCAATTCACAGCTATCTGATACTCTCGCGATAATTTCTCCGAATGACCAGAATATATCTTTAAAATTCCCTCTGGACATTTCAACTCCGTTGACTTTTGCCGTCATGGTGAGATCGTACACGCCCGTTCGATCCACTGCTTTATCGGCAAGCGCTTCGCTCGTCACGATGACTGGTCCCAAAGACGAGGCGAAGTCCTTCCCTTTGGCGGGTCCAAGCCCAACTTTCATTTCTTCACGCTGTACATCCCGCGCTGACCAATCGTTGAAGATCGTGTACCCAAAAATATGTTTGGAAGCGTCTTCAGATTTTATGTTGATCCCGCCCTTGCCGATGATGACCGCGATCTCCAATTCAAAATCCAATGCCTGAGTGTAATGCGGATATGGGATCTCATCTTCAGGTCCGAAAATGCTGTTGGGATTGGTGTAATAGAAAACAGGGAACTTGTACCATTCCTCAGGCACTTCGCGTCCGCGGTTTTGATTGGCAGTTTTGACATGCTGTTCAAAGGCGTAGGCATCCCGCAATGTGTTTGGACGAAGCGGCGCATGAAATTTGACTTCATTCATTGCGAAGGAGACTTCAGGAAGTTGAATCTTGTCCGCGCCAGTTTGGATCACCGCGCGCATGTCGGGGAAGGGTAACGGGTAGACTCTGTTCTTTGAAACAAGGGCAGGCTGAGGCGCGGAGTGAGGCGTGCTGATGGTTGCGAATATCATGAGAGGAGTTGAATGTCAAAAGTTGAAAGTCGAAGGTCGGCAAGACTTTTGACATTTATAAGTTGCCGCGCCGTTCCTGTTCCAGTTCCAGTGACTCAAACAAGGCTTTGAAGTTGCCCTTTCCAAATCCCTGCGCGCCGTGTCTTTGGATGATCTCGATGAACATGGTGGGACGGTCTTGAATGGGACGCGTGAAAATTTGCAGGAGATAGCCTTCATCGTCCTTGTCAACCAGAATGCCGAGTTCCTTGATGGCTTTGTAATCTTCCTTGATCTTGCCGATGCGCTCGGGCAGCAATTCATAATAGGTGTCGGGCACGCGCAAAAATTCAACGCCGTTCATGCGGAGTTGTTCCACCGTATCGAGAATGTCACCGGTGATGATGGCGATGTGCTGTGCCCCGGGCGTGAGATAGTAATCGAGATATTCTTCGATCTGACTCTTGCGTTTGCCCTCGGCGGGTTCGTTGATCGGGAACTTGACGCGCCCGTTGCCGTTCTGCATGACCTTGGACATTAACGCGGAATATTCGGTTGAAATGTCCTTGTCGTCAAAGTGCATGAGCTGACGGAAGCCCATCACCTGATGATAAAAGTTGACCCATTGATTCATCTTGCCGAGTTGCACGTTGCCGACGATATGGTCAACGGCGGCCAGCCCTGCTGATTGGGTCGCTTTGTCTTTGATGGGGCGGTAGGTGGGGGCAAAGACTCCCTTGTACTGGGAGCGGTCTACAAAGACATGCAGGGTTTCACCATACGTGTAAATGGCGGAAGTGCGATAAATGCCGTGGTCATCTTTTTCTTCGCGCAGGCTCCACGCGGATTTAGCACCGCGGGAAGTGGTGGCCTGCCATGCTTTTTCGGCATCCTCCACTTCCATGGCGATGACCTTGACCCCGTCACCGTGCAGCATGTGATGCGACGCGAGCGGACTGGACGGCGAATACGGCGCGGACACAACGAAGCGCGCAGTCCCTGATTCCAGGACATAGGATGCGAATTCGCGGTTGCCAGTTTCCAGGCCTGAATACGCCACGGGTTTAAATCCAAAAGCCTTCCACCAGTAATACATGGCCTGTTTGGCATTGCCCACATAAAAGTGGACATGGTCAATGGCTTTGATCTGCAAAAAATCAGCTTCCTCGGTCATGGGGCGGATTTCTTCTTTTTCTTGTGTGGTCATGGTCTCTCCTTTGGGCTTGCCTTATGCGATTGCGGGGCTTTGTTTTGCCCGCCAGTCTTTGATCAGGAATGGAATGTAAAGGATAAAGAAAATGGCGAATCCGAGGGCTTCCATTTCAAAGATATACCACGGCCAGGGCGCGAGCGCGTCCAGCAGGGTGGGGAACGCTGGTTTGCCCGCCACAAAAAGGTAATTACTGCCGAGCGCCAGATTAAGGAAGAAGACGGGGATCATATAGATATTCGTCCAGATAAAAACACGCTTGAAGGATTGCAGGGTCGGACGGAATCCCTCGACCACGGTCATGTAAATGGCGATATTGATCAACAGTCCGTGCGCGAAGATGGTTTGCATCAGGCGGTAATGCGGGAAGTTGTACGCGGCGGCGTCGGCGGGAGTCAGTACGGCTTGCATGGCTCCGCCGATCCCCATGAAATAAACGAATTCATAGATCGCGTAATTCTTGGTCACCAGCATATAAGCCGAGAGCCAGATCAGCACGGCGCACATGTGCAAAGGCAGCATGGTCTGGACATTCCAGATGCCCCAATAAATCGACCAGATGTGCAGGGAGGTTTCGTTCACCACGATCGCGATCGCAAACACCCAGCGGACAATGTTCCTTTCCCTTTCACCCCAGACATTGCGGAAATACAAATAGGAAAAACAACACAGCGTAATGATGCCGATCGCGATCAGATGCGGCGTGCCAAAGAGAACAAACGGCGGACCATCATAGACCAGATCAAAATATTTTCCCATGTTGTGCTTCTCCTTGAATAAGTTTTTATCACTGGACAATCCCTCTTCAGGACTGTGACCTCAAACCTTTTTCAATAAACTCTTGCCAGACGGGATATTCAGCGGGATTCCATATTTTTTGCAGATCCCTGAAGGCGTTATTTTCCGCCCAGCCCAGATGATTGAAGCGATACAACGCGATGAAACCCGAAGCGCGGAAATTCGCCTGGCAATGGACAAGGATCTTTTCGTGCGGATGTTTATCCATCAGCGCGGCAAAATTGTTCAAGTCGTTTAAAGTCGGGTTGTCCCAATCCACGGGAATTTCATAATAGGTGATGGCTTGCGCCTCGACCAGTCCGCGCTCATCAGGCATCCAGCCTTCTGAATTGGAAGTGGCCAGATTGATCACAACCTGTATGCCGTCTTGAGCAATGGATGAAATTTGCTGCGGGGTTGGCATCCCGCTGCTGAACAGCCTGTCACTTAGTTTTAGAAAATTGTAAATTTCTTCGATCATGGCTTTACCTGTGCGATCTTTCCATTTGTCATTATTTGAAGGTCTTCCGTCTTTAGTTCAAAGATGGCGTTCGGAGTTCCCGCCGCCGCCCAGATGGTTTGATACGGCAGGAAATCCTCATCGAGATAGGTTTCCATTTTTTCAGTATGACCGATGGGAGGCACGCCGCCGATGGCATAGCCCGTAACTGCTCTGACGAAATCGGCATCTGCACGGCCGATGGATTCCCCCGCGTACCCGCTGATACGTTTTTCATCCACGCGGTTCGCGCCGCTGGTCAGCACCAGGATCGGCTTGCCGCTGGTCTTGCCGCGAAAGATCAGTGACTTGACGATCTGTCCCAGCTCACAGCCTGCGCGGTCCGCGGCTTCCTGCGCCGTGCGCGTCGATTCAACATGCTCGATCACGTGATAGGTGTATCCAAGCGAGTTGAGTAAATTTTGTATCTTTTGAGCGGAAGGGGAGAGTTGGTCCATGGCGCACATTATAATTGTGATATGCCCACACAAGAAGAAATCTACAAGACTGAAGGGGACAAATACGAAGCGTTGATCGCCCGCGAAGATCATCAGGGAAATATCCTGCGCGCCCTGCGTGAGATCACTCTGCTTGAAAATCGCATCGTTTACGACCTCGGGGCTGGCACTGGACGATTGGCCTGTATGCTTGCCCCTTACGTTTCCCGCGTCCGCGCCTTTGATATTTCCGAAGAGATGCTGCGGGTCTGCCGCGAAAAATTCACCGCCAGCGGATTGACCAATTGGCAGGTGGATGTCGCCGATCATCGCCAACTGCCAGTGGAAGATGCATCTGCTGACCTGGTAGTCTCAGGCTGGAGCGTTGCCTATCTCGCCGAATGGAATCCTCTATCCGCGCGGACTGAGTTGGAAAAATGGCTGGGCGAAATGAAACGCGTCTTAAGACCGAACAGCTACATCGTCCTGTTTGAATCGCTGGGCACGGGCAACGAGTCGCCGATCAAGCTGGAACATCTCAAGGAGTATTATCCCTGGCTGGATGAAGTCGGTTTCCAGCATAAATGGATCCGCACAGACTACAAATTTGATTCGATTGAAGAAGCCGAATTCCTTTCGCGTTTTTTCTTTGGCGATGAGTTGGGGGATAAGGTGAAGAAGAATAATTGGGTGATCCTGCCTGAATGCACCGGTGTTTGGTGGATGAAGGTGTTGTAGGGGCGAGGTCACCTCGCCCCTATATTTGAATTCTGAATTTATTCTTGATCGCCATAACCAGGCCGGTCAATATTAATAAAATGCTCGCGCCTGCGAACAGCCATTTGACTGTAGTCAGGAGCATGAGAATCCACGCGAACGCTGTCGGTTGCGATGGAAATACCGAGAGCAGGATCACAATAACGATGTTTTCAAACAGATCAAAGAACCACGCGCCCAAAGGCATGATGTTGTATTTTCGCATCGGGCTGCTGGATGCAAATCCACGTTGAAAAAGCCATGAGATTAACAAGCCGAAGAAAAATAGATACACAATGGGGTAGATGATATCCACCGTCAGTTCCACATTGCGATAGAACGGGCGGTTGAATTCGCCATATCTTTCGATCATGCCGAATATTTTTTCTGGCGGGGCAAAGAGCATCAGGTCGAGCGGCATCACCCCGCCTTTGCCATCCTGCAGCATGCCTTGAATGAGGGGCAAAAGAAATCCGCCGAAGAACGCATCCAATATGAACAGAACGATGATCAGCCAGCCCTTTGTCCATTTGTAAAAACGATCTGATAAGTTTGCAAGCATAGCGCCTCCGATAAAGTTATATAGAGAACACTTGCAGATTTATAAAGTGGCGAAAGATCATTTGATCAACGTCTCGCCGCCGATGAGTGCATCTTCCACGCGGGCTTTGTGATTGGCGTGTATGGGCATGTTCTCCATCTCGGCCAGTGAAAAATAGCCTGCGTCGGTTGTTTCGTCGCTCAGTCCAAGTTCACCTTCGATGATCTCTGCTTCAAAACTCATGATCACAAAGAATGCCTTGTTTCCATCACGGTAAATGACCAGTTGATTTGGATCGCTGTACACACCGATCAGGCGCGTCACGCGCACATTCAAACCTGTTTCCTCCAACACTTCCCTTTCACATGCCTCAGCCGCAGACTCGCCCGACTCCATGTGACCGCCTGGCAGGCACCAGCGTCCATTGTCTGTGCGTTTGGTGAGCAGAACCTTTTCACGTTTTTCATCGAAGATGGTTGCCGAGCATCCAACCCGAAGTTCGCCTTGCTTGCCAAGTCTTTCGCCGTACAGCACCTGTGTCATGTTTTCTCCATGGATTGATAGAAAAAAAAGAGACCACCAAATTATATCTGGTGATCTCTTTTTCATTGTGAATATGAAATTACTTTACGAACGTTCCGTTGCGCAGGTCTTGGATCGCCTGTTGAATTTCTTCGACGGTGTTCATGACGAACGGTCCGTAGGGAACGATGGGCTCCTTGAAAGGCGCGCCTGAGATGAGCATGAACTGCACCCCGCTCTCGCTCTTAACTTCGATCTGGTCGCCGTCATCGTTGAAGACAACCATGCTGACGGATTCGACAATTTGCTCACCAAATTCGCCCGTGCCTTCGAAGACGTACGCGAGGGTGGTGTGTCCGCTTGGGACTGGATAAATGAAACTCGAACCGGGTGCCAGCTTCACGTCCATGTAAAGAGGCGAGGCGGCGATCTCGGTCACAGGTCCACGGACACCGTCAAATTCTCCAGCCACGAGTCGAATGGTCACTCCATCCTTTTCAACCACGGGGATGGCGTTGGCAGCGACTTCCTGATAGCGCGGTTGACTCATCTTTTGCGCGGCGGGCAGGTTCACCCAGAGTTGAAATCCGTAAATATTACCGTTTTCACTGCGACGGGGCATTTCCTCGTGCAGAATGCCGCGACCCGAAGTCATCCATTGCACATCGCCGGCGCCGATCTTGCCCGCATTGCCGAGGCTGTCGCGGTGGTTGACCGAGCCTTCGAGCATGTAGGTGACGGTTTCGATGCCGCGATGCGGGTGGGTGGGGAATCCGCGAATGGGACCTTCGAGCGGATTATTGAATGCAAAATGGTCAAAGAGCAGGAAGGGATCGTATTCGTTGCTGGCGCGCGGAGAGATGGAACGCCTTAATAAAACGCCCGCACCTTCGATAACGAGCTGTGGTTCGATAATGTGGGAAATGGTTCTGTTTGTCATGTGATATGGATGCGCTGAGATGGGTGGGTATTACGAAATCAATTTTGCACAATAAAAGCGATGATACATGCCGCAAGGAAAAGCCAGATCAAGACAATAATGACGGCGGCTATTCGATTTACAGGTTTGCCTTGACGAATGATCTCCTGTGCTTTCGCGCGGCTTTCGGTCATTACAATTGCCGGGATCATGGATATTGCGATCTTAATTCCAAAAGGAATTAAGATCAGATCATCCAAATATCCCAGCACGGGAATGAAATCCGGGATCAGGTCTATCGGGCTGAAAGCATATCCGACCACGCAAGCCGTAAAAACTCTTGCAGACCAGGGAACGCGCGGATCTTGATAGGCCAGATAGAGCGCGTAGACTTCGAGCTTCAGTTGACGGGCTTGCTGCTTCCAATGTTCAACGAATTCTCGCATTTAAAAAATCCTTAAAAAATATCAGCCGCCAGGATGAGGGGGGCATCCTAACGACTGATAGCTGTATTGTATGACAATTCGTTTATCTTTCCCGTCCTGGCTTGTTTTTGCACCTTGCGTTTTTGAAAGGTTATAAATGTCTGAGATACGCTTGCGGGTCATTCAGGAATGCCTTTGTTAAAGTGACATGCTCCAACTCTTCATACTTCACCCTGCGGATCTGCCCGCCGTCGAAACTTAATATCTCCGCGTCTGGGAATGCCATAATGATCGGTGAGTGGGTGGCGATGATGAACTGCGAATCCTGGGCGATCATTTGTTTGAGCGCGGAAAGAAATGCCAGTTGGCGGATGGGGGAAAGGGGCGCTTCAGGCTCATCAAGAAGATATAGCCCATTCGGAATAAAGCGCGATTGGAACAATGCCAGAAAACTTTCACCGTGCGAGCGCGTGTCCAGACCATCACCGTAGCGGCTCTTTATCGCGTGCAGTTCATTTGCATGCGGTAATTTCGCAAGGTCCTTGGCGAGTTTTGAACGACCCTTATATTCTTCCTCTACTTTTCTTAAGTCGTCTTCCAATTCCTGGCGGGTGTGCGCCATTTGTTTTGCGTATCCAAAGAAATCTTCTGCGCGTAAAAAGAAACCCCGGTGTGTGCGTTTTGTCCACGTGAGGCGCAGGTGGTTGGCAAGGCTGCGGACGTGCGCGAGTGACGGGTCGGTTTTTACGCTTTCACTTCCAACGGTCACAGAACCTGCCGCGCACGCGATGGTCTCCATCAAGGTGGATTTGCCTGAACCGTTCTCGCCGACGAAAAAAGTCACAGGCGCGTGGAACTCGATCTCCCGCAGTGCGCGGATGACAGGCACGTTGAAAGGAAAGCCCTCTTTTTCATTAGCATCTTTATTCGTGATGGAGCGCAGGTGGATCATGATCTAATTTTATCAAGAATGATGGGAACGCTGTGAGCGTAGTCCATGCCTTCGTGTGAGATATCGAGTCTGATGATCTGATCTTCTGAAATGGATTCCAGCCACTCGTTGGTGAATCTGCTTAACGACTCCGCATCTTCACTAGACGCGATATTGATCCTGTTTCGAGCGGACAGTCTCTCGCTGATGGTTTTGGCGGATGCGCTCAACGCGATGATCAAGTCCGGGGGCGGGAGCAGGCTGCGGGTCAATGTGTGGAAGCGCTGACAGAGATTGAATTCCTCATCGCTTAGCCATCCGTGCAAATGGAAGAGGCGCGTGAATCCGAAAAAATCCAGATCGAGTCCGCCATCCATTAATGCAGGTTTATCGCTTTGACGTAATATGTATTCCTGTTCTGCGCGAACCATCAGATAATCCATTTGATTTGCAAGCGCGTATTTCGGATCTTGTTTGAAAAGAGTTTGAAATGGCCGTTCACTGTGCTGCTCATACGCCATTGCAAAACCTTGTTTCTGGCATAAGGCGCGCGCCAGTGTGGTTTTGCCGACTCCGCTCGGGCCGACGATGATGATGAGTTTGTTCATGGGGTTTCTTATAGCACAGGGACCGGGCGCATACAAGTGTGAAAATATCAGATTGCTTATCTCCTGTTTACAAATTACAATATGAAAGGATATCATTTTTGTGGAGTATCTATGAAAGATCCAATTGTTATTACACCGGATGACCCGATCTTAAAGTCATTGAATTTCAGACCCCATCGCAATCTGGATCGGCGGCGGGTTTTCCCATTTTTACCGGCGGATGATGAACCACAAACGATGGAGGTCCTTACCCCGTGGGGCGCGCGTCTGACCGTGACAAGAGGGGACATGCTTGTCAGCGAAGTGGACACGCCTGATGATGTCTGGCCTGTGGATGCGGCGATTTTTGATAAATCTTATGTTATTGTCAGCCCGGGGTATTGCATTAAGAGCGCCATCACCATGCTTGTGCCTCTTACCGATCTAACAGACGGGGATGAAGATCAGATGGTGGTGGTCCACTCACTCGAAGGAATACAAACTGTCCGCGCGGGAGATTTTTTTCTCGCAAAAGGAGTAGAGGGAGAGATATGGCCTTTTCCCAAGCATAAAGCAGTAGAAGTTAAAAGCCCCGTTGAATAACGGGGTTTTTAACTTGTGAAGCGCTTCGACGCTTACAGGAATTCAAAAGGATATAAAGGAGAACTCATGTTTACTTCCATTCCATACGATGTAGCCGGGCCGGCAACGTTGGTTGCGGTAGCAGCCTTCAGTTTTGCCGCTTTGATCGTTTTGACCATTGTCATCTCTGTTGCCGAGGCGGTCGTGATGCTTCTGTTCAAGTGGGGAACATTTGGGCGGAGTCTGTTGGCATCCTTGTTGATGAATGTGACTTCCACAATTTTCGGCGGTGTATTGATCGTGGTGGGTTTTTATTCCGATCCGTACATTTTGCTGGCGATCGGATTTGTCCTTTCAGTAGTGATTGAGGGCGGTGTATTGATGTTGATGAAGCGTGATGGCAGGATTCGAAACTGGATCGTCAGCCTGGCTGCCAACAGCGCAAGCTATTTGATAATCCTTCTGCCCATCCTTCTGCTGAACGCCTGATGAAAAGCCTCAGCCTGCCTGCATTGACCGGATTGGCTCACGGCGCCTCTGATGCTGTGGCTGGATTCCTGGTTGTGCAAGTATTGATGCTCAGCTCGCTCCCCGCTATTGATTACATTCTGTTTTACAACGTACTGGCATTCGGATTGCAGCCGGTTGTCGGTTTGATATTGGATACATATAACGTACCGCGCCGCGCCGCCTCAATTGGATTATTCCTCTCGGCTCTTTCTTTAACATTGACATGGTTCAGTTTAACGTGGGGGATTCTACTCGCCGGGTTGGGATCTGCGATCTTCCATGCCGGCGGCGGATCGGTTGCGCTTACCAGCACACCCAACCGCGCGGCGGGTCCCGCAGTTTTTACCGCGTTCGGAGTGATCGGATTGGCAATTGGTTCTCAGTTGGGCTTTTATTTTTCAGTCACCACGATCATTGCATTTGTGCTTACGCTGAGCATACTGGCTGCGCTGCTTTGGTTCTTCCCCATTGTCCGGGACATTTCACCGCAACCTGATCCAGCTTCCAGCGGAATGAAGTTCGAGCTGCTCGCGTTTGCGCTTGTGTTGGCAGTTGCCTTGCGATCCATCGTCTGGACGGGCGTCCAATCAACTGCGACGGGATACAGTCAAATGGCCTTGTTGATTGCATTGGCAGCCGGGCTTGGAAAATTATTTGGCGGCTTTGCGGCAGATCGATTCGGTTGGCTCAGGTACACGATCATCGCTGTGCTATCAAGCGCCTTTCTGCTGGCTTTTCGGGCTGATACGCTTTGGCTTTTGCTGGCAGGCGTATTCTTCCTGCAATCTGTCACCCCGCTTTCACTTGCTGCGCTGGGACGATTGATGCCATCATCACCCGCTCTAGCCGCAAGTTTGGTGTTGGGCGTTGCGGTTCTGTTGGGAGGATTTCCTTTGATGTTTGCAGGTCCCAATTGGCTGGCAAGTCCATTGGGTATCCTATTGATATTGTTTGTCTCAGGCGGGATATACCTGTTCGCCTTGCGGAAAATTTAATTTACTCTTTGGTTTGCCGTGGGATGTAAGAATTGGACAAATTCACTCATCTTTATCTAAGATAATTGCTTTATATTTTTGAAGCAAGGCTATTTTCCAATATGCACTGAAGCATTTACTTGACCCGTCGTGTACGCCCTTCCTGCTCAATTTTAAAGGTAAAGGAAAAGCGCATGAACGAACCATCTGTTTCACGATCTGATTCATTGCGGGGGCGCATTAAGATATTTTTTGCATGGCTGAAACGCGGGGTTCCGTTCGGCTCTGGTATTCTGTCTGCGCTGCTGGCTTTTATTCTTTACAACCTCCTGTTTGTCAAACCAACTCAATTAACTGTCGGTGATGTGAATGACTCAGTTGCAAGCGCATTGGCATCCGCCACGCCTCCTGCCGCGTATTCTGCCAATGTGTATCAGATCATTCGCCCGTCGCTTGTGCTGATCGAGGTGGAGGAAACCCATAAGAACGCCAAGGCAGATCACGGGTTGGGAAGCGGCGTCGTTGTCGATTCATTTGGGAATATCCTTACCAGTTTGCATGTTGTTGAAGGATCAACGACCATCAAAGTCACCTTTGCAGATGGTACTGAATCCGAAGCTGAGATCGTGCTTGAACAGCCGGAAAATGATATAGCTGTGATTCAGGCGCTCGACACACCGCTTAGTGTTGTCCCGGCCGTTTTGGGGAATCCGAACTCGATGCGGGTGGGTGACGAGGCTTTTGTGGTGGGGAATCCGTTCGGTTTGTACAGCTCGATGAGCTCGGGGGTGATCTCAGGGTTTGACCGTGTGTTCCGCTCGAAAGGCAGTGATTTTGAAATTCAAGGCATGATCCAGGTGGATGCCGCCATCAACCCCGGTAATTCGGGCGGACCGCTCTTAAATCGCGATGGCCACGTGATCGGAATTGTTACAGGTATCTTAAATCCAACCGAAGATAATTTTTTTGTCGGCATTGGTTTCGCCGTGCCGATCATGACCGCGATTGGCGGGATGGGTTCTCCGCCGTATTAATTATTTACCTTGCAGCAGGGGCGACCGCATTGCTGTCAACCTGGCTTTCGCTGGGCGGGTCGCCCCTACTAAAAAAATTAGGAGATGACAAATGGATTCAAACTTAAATAGCAAACTGCCGATGGAACGATTATTGTATGAAGTGAAGAAGGTGATCGTTGGACAGGATCATTTGTTGGAACGCTTGATCGTCGCTCTGCTGGCGCGCGGACATATCCTTGTGGAAGGTGTGCCGGGCCTCGCGAAAACCATGGCGATCAAAACCCTGGCGGATGCGATCGGCGGCGAATTCAAGCGCATTCAATTTACACCCGATCTTGTCCCTGCCGACCTGATCGGAACTCGCATCTATAACCAAAAGACAGGCGAGTTCAATACTTCCCTTGGCCCTGTATTTACTAATTTATTGTTAGCCGATGAGATCAACCGCGCGCCTGCCAAAGTGCAAAGCGCACTGCTTGAAGTGATGCAGGAAAAACAGGTGACCATTGGCCGAGAGACTCACAAAGTGCCGAGTCCGTTCCTTGTGCTTGCGACCCAGAATCCGATTGAAACGGAAGGGACATATGCGCTGCCCGAAGCGCAGGTTGACCGCTTCATGCTTAAGGTGTTGGTGGGCTACCCAACTGCGACAGAGGAATTTGTCATCGTGGAACGCATGACCAGTGCCTTCGCCGAAGCGCAAAAGATAATCACCACCGATCAATTGATCGATCTGCAAAAACTAGTTGACCAGGTTTATGTGGACCCGGTGCTCATGGAATATGCCGTGAAGATCGTCACCGCCACGCGCAAGCCAAAGGATGTAGGTGTGGCTGATCTGGAACGCTACATCATGTTCGGCGCAAGCCCGCGCGCTTCGATTAACTTGATCCTGACTGCGCGCGCGCTGGCATTTGTCCGTGGACGGAATTATGCACTTCCGCAGGACGTGCTCGATATGGCGCTGGATGTGATCCGTCACAGACTGGTGCTGACTTATGAAGCTCTCTCCGACAATATAAGCAGTGATGATCTATTGACCAAGATCCTTGACCGCATTCCAGTTCCTGTGGTGCCATTGAATGAACATTTCAACATCCGCGCCAACGCCTGAACGAATCCTGCATCGGCTGGACTGGCAGGTCATCCGCAGGTTGGACGGTTATCTGCAGGGTGATTATCGCAGTCTGTTCTACGGCTCCGGTGTGGACTTTGCCGATCTGCGCGAATATCAACCCGAGGATGATATTCGCTACATTGATTGGAATGTCAGCGCGCGCATGAACACGCCTTACGTCCGCAAGTATGTGGAAGACCGCGAAGTCATCGCGTGGTTCCTGCTTGACCTGAGTCCCTCCGTGGATTTTGGCAAGCTCGATAATCAAAAAAGAAATGTCTTAATTGATTTTGTCGCCACACTCGCGCGGATATTGACCCGTCACGGGAACCGAGTCGGGGCGATGATGTATGGGAGCAGCGTCCAGCACACGGTCCCGGCCAGAGGCGGACGGAATCAAGTCCTGCGCATCATCAATGATCTGTTGAAACAGCCGCGTCAAAAGCAAGGCTCGATCACCGATCTCGCTCCGTTATTCAATAGCGGATTGAATGCCATCAAAAAGCGTTCGCTTGTTTTTGTGATCTCAGATTTCATCAGCGCGCCGGGCTGGGAGAAGTCGCTCAACTTATTGAGTCAGCGCCATGAGGTGATCGTGATCCGTTTGTGGGATCCGCGCGAAATGGAACTGCCCGATATCGGCACGATCGTGATGGAGGACGCGGAGACCGGCGAGCAGTTGTATGTGGACACGCACGATAAAAAATTCCGCCAGCGTTTTAAAGAAGTTGCGGCGCAGCGCGAAAAAACATTGACTGAGACCTTCAAGCGCGCCGGCGTGGATGCGCTGCCGCTCTCGACCGAAGAAGATCTGATCCGCGCGATCGTGCGTTTTGCGACGATCCGCCGCCAGCAGCGGAAATGATCATGTCATTCATCTGGCCCGCATTGCTTTGGTCTTTGATGGCAATTCCGCTTTTGGTCTTGTTGTATCTGCGCATGCAAAAACGTCGCAGTCAATATGCTGTGCGTTATGGCAGTCTTGGCCTGGTGCAGCAAGCCTCAGGGCGTGGAGTTGGTTCGCGCCGCCACATTCCTGCAATATTATTTTTGCTAGGGCTGGCAATTTTATTTGTCGCATTGGCGCGGCCGCAAATGGTGCTGGGACTCCCCAAAGTGGAGGGCATCGTCATCCTCGCGTTCGATGTCTCCGGTAGCATGTCTGCGGAAGATTTTGAGCCGACCAGGTTGGAAGCGGCGAAAGCGGTCGCAAAAGATTTTGTGTCACGCCAGCCATCCTCTGTACAAGTTGGTGTCGTTGCTTTCAGTGAAAGCGGATTTTCTGTTGAGTTGCCATCAAACGACCAGGCTGCGATTCTTGCTTCGATAGATCGTCTAAAACCCCAGCGCGGGACTTCTCTCGCAAGCGGGATCATTGTGTCCCTGAATACGATCGCGACCATTACCGGGCAGGAGCCAATCGTCAGCGGTGATCAACAACCCGAGACTCCAACCCCCGCGCCAGAACCGGTCGCGGAAGACTCTGCAATGATCGTTTTACTGACCGACGGCGAAAATAATGTAAACCCTGATCCTTTGGAGGCAGCGCAGTTCGCCGCTGAGCGGGGCGTGAAAATTCATACGGTCGCCATCGGCAGTGTGGAGGGGATCGATCTCGAAGTCAACGGATTCACCGTCCATACCAAAGTGGATGAAGCCGCGCTCCAGCAAATCGCCGGACTCACTCAGGGACTGTACTTCAACGCTCAAACAGAAGAAGATCTGGAGACGATCTATGAAAGTATTGAACCGCAGCTTGTGATCGCTCAGGATGAAACAGAAGTGACCGCCATCTTCGCAGGTCTGAGCATCCTGATCCTGCTGGTTGGCGGTATGTTATCCCTGCTTTGGTTTAGTCATGTGCCGTAGTGATATGTCGTTGCGAGGAGGGCTCGTGCTCTTCCCGACGAAGCAACCTGCTAGTTATCAGGAGGCTGCTTCGGCTAAATGCAAAAGCGCCTCGCAGCGACATTTCTCATAAATAAAAGAGGTTGTTATGGAAATGCTCTGGCCTGGATTCCTATATTTGTGGGTCTTGATCCCGGTATTGATCCTTATCTACATTTTGATCTTGCGCCGCCGCAAGCCTTTTGCTGTGCGCTATTCGAGCTTATCGCTTGTGCGCGAGGCGCTGCCAAAACAATCTCAATGGCGGAGGCATCTTCCGTTCGCGTTGTTCCTGCTGGCGTTGTCCAGCCTGACTGTCGCGTTGACCCGCCCGACCTCCACCATAAAAGTCCCATCTTCAAATTCAACGATCATTTTGGCGATCGACGTTTCGAGGAGCATGTGCTCCACCGATATTTTGCCGAGCCGTTTGGAGGCGGCGAAATCTGCGGCGTTGACCTTTGTCCAGTTACAGGATGCGAATGCGCAGATCGGGATCGTGGCATTCGCCGGGTTTGCCGCGGTAATCCAGCCTCCCACCACCGATCGTGAATTGTTGGAAACCGCCATAAAAAATTTATCTACCGCCCGCAGGACCGCCATTGGGGAAGGTATCCTTGTTTCTCTTGACGCGATCGCTGAGTTTGATGACAGCGTGCTCAGTCCGTATTCCGGGGAACAACCACAGCCACTGCCGCAGGGAGAATATATCCCGGCTATTGTGGTTCTGCTGACAGACGGGGTCAATACCACAGGCGCGCATCCATTGCTTGCTGCGCAGCTCTCCGCTGATCGCGGGATCAGGGTCTACACCATTGGGTTTGGTACAGACCACAACAACACCATCCCGAGCTGTGGAGGGTTTCAGTCTCAAAGTACTACTGACCAATTTGGCGGATCATTCGGCGGAGGGGGCGGCGGATTCCGCAGGGAGATCGATGAAGAAACGCTCAAGCAGGTGTCTGACTTGACCGGCGGCACGTATCATCTCGCCGCGAGCGCAAGTGAATTGGAGGAAGTTTTTAAAAATCTTCCCACGCGATTAATGACGATTACTGAGACCACTGAGATCAGTGTGATCTTTACAGCCATCGGCGCGCTGTTTGCCTCGCTGGCAATTTTATTCGCGATGCTTTGGCATCCGTTGCCTTAGTTTATGTCATTGCGAGGGCGATTTTGTTTTCCCTGACACCGCCCGCCAGGGCAGGTGTGCCCGAAGCAATTCCATGCGCGAAGGAGATTGCTTCGTCGGGGAGAGCACCCTCCTCGCAATGACATGCGCAAGAGATTTTTTTGTAAATGCGAATGAAGCATGCTAAACTATTCGCATGACACTCCCTTTCCCTTCCACTGGTAAAACCAAAGATGAAGTCCTTGCCGCCATGCGCGCCGCGCGCGACCATGATGTGCAATGGCAAAAGGGACGCGCCTTCAGTCTGGTCTATCACGCCGGGCACGATGTGGATGACCTGCTCAAGGAAGCGTCGCTTTTATTTTTCTCCGAGAACGGTTTGAATCCCACAGCCTTTCCTTCACTAAGAAAATTTGAAACCGAGATCGTTTCAATGGCGGCTTCGCTTTTGGGCGGGGACGACAATGCCGCAGGCACGGTCACTTCCGGGGGAACAGAATCACTCCTGATGACGGTCAAGACCGCGCGCGATTGGGCAAGAAAAAACCGTCCCGAGATCACACAACCGGAGATGATCCTGCCGCTCAGCGGACATCCCGCCTTCGAAAAAGCTGCGCAGTATTTTGATGTGAAGCCGGTCCGCACCGCGCTGCGGGCTGATTACCGCGCCGATGTAGAGTCAGCGCGTCAGGCTGTGACTGCCAACACCATCCTGATGGTCGGCTCCGCCCCGGCCTATCCGCACGGAGTGATCGACCCGATCCGCGAGATGGCGGCGATCGCCCAGGAGCACGGATTCCTCTTTCACACGGATGCCTGCGTCGGCGGATTCATGCTGCCTTTTGTGCGTAAGCTTGGCTATCCCGTGCCTGACTTTGATCTGTCTGTGCCGGGCGTGACCTCGATCTCAGCGGACCTGCACAAGTACGCGTACGCCGCCAAAGGCGCGTCGGTCATTTTGTACAAAACAGCGGAGTTACGCCGTCATCAAATGTTCGTCTCGATCAATTGGCCCGGCGGAATTTATCCGTCACCATCCATGGGCGGAACACGCCCCGGCGCTCCGATCGCGGCGGCGTGGGCCGTGCTTAATTATCTGGGTGAATCGGGCTATCTCGAAATGACCGACCTGGTCATGAAAGCTGCGCGGCGTTTTCAGGACGGCGTGAATGCCACGCCCGGAATAAAAGTCATCAGCGACCCGGAGATGAGCGTCTTCGCGATCGGCTCCGACGGTCTGGATGTGTACGCCCTGGCCGATGAATTGACAAAACGCAACTGGCATCTTGACCGCCAGCAGTTCCCGCCCACATTGCACATGACCGTGCAGTTCGGACATGTTGAAGTGGTGGATGAATTTTTGAATGATCTCGCGGACGCGGCGAGCGCAGTCCGCAAGCCGAGCATTGAAAAGACCGCCAATCAATTGCTGGTCAAGACCGCAAATTTTCTCGTCAAGATCCTGCCCGAAGCGTGGGTCACGCGCCTGATGGACAAAGCCTCGTCCCTGCTTGGGGGCGGAGGCGGATTGCCGAGCAAGATGGCTCCCATGTACGGCTTGATCGGATCCCTGCCCAATCGCGGCGACTTGAAGGAAATGGTTTTGGACTTGCTGGATGGCATGACGCGTTATAAGAAGTAGGATCGGCTGCCAGTAATTCTCCAGATAACGCACCTTACGTACTTTTTTCGAACAGCCTATTTTTTTTCGGACTGCGACTTTTGCAGAATAACAAATAAACCGAGCAATTCGCTCCTCTGGTTTTGAACCACTGAGACACGGAGGTACAGAGTTTTGAATGGTTTTCTCAGTGTCTCAGCGCCTCCGTGGTTAGACATTGGGAAAACGCGGACTGAAGTCCGCGCTCCAATTTTTACATAAGGTAAATGAATAAACCCTCACGCTTTGCGTTCCCCCTCCTGGCAGCCATTCTGATCTCGGCGCTAACAATCGCCATCTTTTTATCGTTAAATCCGAACACTTGGGAAAGCTGGTATCCCGCCACTTGTTTGAAGACAGGCTGCTTTTGCGAAGCCTCCAACACGCACAGTCCCATTCGGCAGGCGGCGAACACTTACTCATCTTTGGCATTTGTATTCAGCGGGATGTTCATCATTGCTTCTGCACGCAAAGGAAATCGTTTGTCAGTTGGGTATTCCATCCTGATGGGAATCGCCAGCATCATCGTCGGCGTTGGCAGCGCGTTCTATCACGCCTCATTGACCTTCATCGGTCAGTTCTTCGATGTCTTTGGGATGTTCCTGCTCGCGGCATTTATGCTGGTCTACGCCTTCGAGCGGATCTGGAAGCTGCGCATCATTACAACCCTTGGCCTGTTTCTAACCCTCAACATTTTTCTAAGCTGGTTACAGATCGCCATCCCCGATACGCGCAGATACGCCTTTGCCATCGTGCTGATCATTGCGCTGGTCTTTGAGTATTATTTCCGAGCAAAAAATAAACCGCAAATTGATTTACGGTTATTACAAGTTGGTATCGGTCTTCTGGCGGGCGCATATATCATTTGGATATTGGACAATACCCGCACCGTATGCTTTGAACGCAGTCTCATGCAGGGACATGCCCTGTGGCACATATTAGGCGCCATATCCGTGTGGTTCTTATATCGATACTATGCGAGTGAAGCAAAGTCAAATTGACAGGCTAGGCTGCGGCTTTGGCTGGAATGCGCACCCGAAGCGCAGTAAAGAAATTAACCACAGCGATCAGCATGCCGAGCAGAAAAACGTACTGGAAACCGAATGTATTCCAGATGAGTCCACCCACCAGCGCGGCGGTGATGGAGAAGACATGGTCAATCGTCACAGCGGCGGTCAATGCGGGTTGAATATGATCGGGCTGGAGTGCGATCTTTTTCATGTAGGTCGCGCGCGCCATGCCGACCGAGAAGATCATCTGGTCGATCAGGAAGCAGGCGCACACCACCAGATAGGCGGTATCAGCGGGGAAGATGAATTTTGCAAATCCATAGCCGATGCAGACAAAAACAAGGATGACCGCTTCTGAAGCCAGTACGATCCGCTCGCCGAGTTTGTCAATGGCCCAGCCAAGCAGCGGCTGGAAAAGGATCCCGATCACGCCGCCAATGGTGAATAGCGTTGCCATGAGCTGGGTCGGCTGTTTCAATACGCTGACCAATACCCAGGGGGCAAAGGTGATGAAGAGCTGCTTGCGCGCACCCGACAGCACATTCAGGATGTAATACAAACGGTATTCCTTATGCAGTTGTAAAAAGCCGCGCTTTTCGACGACTGGTTCAGGCTTCATCATGAACAACAGGAAAGCGGCGATACCCAAAAGCACAGCGGCAATGGCGAAGGTGTGCTGGAAAGTGAACCCGAGATATTTGAATCCCAATACCACGCTGAAACTTCCCAGAATGGCGGCCAGGTTGCGGATGGAGTTGATCTGTCCCAGACGGCGCCCATCCTGTCCCTCGCGCGCAAGTTCCATGCCGATGGTGGAGGCGAGCGGCATGAAGAGATGCTGTCCCATGCTGTAGATGAAAAGCCAGGCGATCATCAACCAATAATTCGATGATGCAAAACCGATCAATGCGGCCCCCACGGCGCTGAGGATCATCGCCACCATGCTGAGTCGGCGTGAGCAGAAGAACCACAATGCCGCCGAGACAAAGACCACCAAAAATCCAGGCAGTTCGCGCGGAAACTCCAAAAAGGAACGCTGAAAGCCTGTCAACGCAAATTTGTCGTTGAGAAAATTATTAAAGGTCGCATCGACCATGCTGAATGCCATGCCAAGCATCAGCGCGGCGGAAGCAAAGAGGATGAGTTCACGGGATGATTGTTTGATACGGGAAATGAGATTCATTGATCGCCTCGAAGCGGGATGGAAGAATTCTAGCACGGGAGTACGATAAATAATGGGGACATTGCTCATTGAATAGCGTGCCACTTGTCCTACATCTAATTTTGGGTTGGCTTTATACTTGAAGAAAACTTTGGATCGAAGGAATGAAGGAGCACGATTTACTTAAAATCTTTCCTTCGACAGCAAGCTGTCGGACTCCAGAATAGGTGAAAAATGACCCTTAACGATCAATACAACAAATGGAAAGAAAACACGCTCAAGAAGTCTTTGGAAAAATTCAAAGAGCGCAAGGAACGCTTTGAATATTCATCTGGACTTGAAGTGCCGCGCCTCTCGCTCCCGCCCGAAGCTGACTCTGCTTACGAGGAGAAATTAGGCTTCCCTGGAGAATATCCCTACACCCGCGGAGTGCAGCCGACGATGTATCGTTCGCGCTTTTGGACGATGCGTCAGTATGCGGGCTTTTCCACAGCGGAAGAGTCCAACAAGCGCTATCGCTATTTGCTCGCACAAGGCCAAACGGGGCTGAGTGTCGCTTTCGACCTCCCAACTCAAATTGGGTATGATGCGGATGATCCGATCGCGCAGGGAGAGGTCGGGAAGGTGGGCGTGTCCATTTCTTCCATCCATGACATGATGCAGTTGTACGATCAGATTCCGCTTGATAAAGTTTCAACATCCATGACCATCAACGCGCCTGCGGGCGTTTTGCTGGCGATGTACATTGCGGTGGCGAAGCGCCAGGGTGCGGACATGCACCAGTTGCGCGGCACGATCCAGAATGACATCCTCAAAGAGTACGTGGCGCGCGGGACGTATATTTTCCCGCCTGCTCCGTCCATGCGGCTCATCACCGATATTTTTTCTTTCTGTGCAAAAGAAGTTCCGTATTGGAACACGATCTCGATCTCGGGCTATCACATCCGCGAGGCTGGCTCCACCGCTGTGCAGGAAGTGGCCTTCACGCTTGCGGACGGCATTGCCTATGTGGAAGCCGCGCTCAAAGCTGGTTTGGACGTGGACGCCTTCGCGGGCCAGCTTTCGTTCTTCTTCAACGCGCACAACAACCTGCTCGAAGAAGTCGCCAAGTTCCGCGCCGCGCGCCGCATGTGGGCAAGGATCATGCGCGAACGGTTCAAGGCAAAGAAGCCGTCCAGTTGGCAATTGCGTTTCCACACACAGACCGCAGGCTCCACGCTCACCGCGCAGCAGCCTGAAAATAATGTAGTGCGTGTCACGCTTCAGGCTCTGTCCGCCGTCCTCGGCGGAACGCAAAGTTTGCATACCAATTCAATGGATGAAGCCTTGTGGTTGCCGACCGAGAAATCTGTCCGCGTGGCGCTGCGTACCCAGCAGATCATCGCCTACGAATCAGGCGTAGCGGACTCGATCGATCCGCTGGCGGGTTCGTACCTGATCGAACATCTGACCGACGAGATCGAAAAAGGCGCGCTCGACTACATCGCCAAGATCGACGAGATGGGCGGCGCGCTGCAATCCATTGAACGCGGATACATGCAAAACGAAATCCAAAACGCCGCCTACGCCGCGCAGCAAGCCATTGAAAGAAAAGAAGATATCGTTGTCGGTGTCAATCAATTCAACGTGGACGAGGTTCTCACGTTGGAACGTTTGCAGGTTGACCCGTCGATTGAGTTGGGACAGCGCGAGAAGTTGAAGAAGCTGAGAGAGACGAGAAATCAGGAACGAGTTGATGAGTTATTAGGCAAATTGGTGGATGCGGCCAAAGGCACAGAGAATTTGATGCCGTTGTTCATTGAGTGCGTGGAGAATGACATCACGCTCGGTGAGATCTGCAATACGCTGAGAGGTGTGGGGGGAGTATGTGG